>NZ_JBYSZY010000002.1:86830-246047 GCF_058787635.1 Variovorax sp. FW305-3-2-15-B-LB1
CGGGGGCGCCCCGCCGGCCGCCGCAGCCTGGTCCTCAGCGGGCCGGCGCCGACGTCATCGCCGGGTCCATGTAGGTGGCGTGCGAGCGTACGTACTCGGCGCGCAGGTGGCCCGCGTCCTTGTAGATCGGCGTGGCGTCGGCATCGGCGCGGGTGCACCAGTCCTTCTGGCACAGGGTCGGGATCGGGTCGATCACGATGGCGCCGCTGCGCTGCGCGATCTGCCGCATGCGCTCGTGCAGCGCCTTCTGCCGCGGGTCCCAGGGGGCGGTGGGCGACATCTTGCCCACTTGCATGTCGCCCAGGCGGCCGCCCTTGATGAACTCCTCGGGGCCGAAGCCCTCGCCGACCGGGTTGTCCAGCAGCAGGTAGACCTGCTTGTGCTTGGACAAGGTGGTCAGCACGGTCTCGAGCATGTTGAGCGAGAAGTCCACGCCGCCGCCGCCCATGAAGCGCCGCTTGTCCTTGCCGTCGAAGAAGTAGTAGCGGTCGGCCGCTGCGTTCTCGGCGTTGGGCTTGCCGGTCTCGGTGAAGTAGCAGTTCCAGCAGCCGCCGAAGACGACGGCGTCGAACCGGTCGCTCATGGCCAGCCGCATGCCGCCGTCGCGGCGTTCGCCGCAGAGGTTGTTCTGCTCGTCGACCACGTTGGGAATCGGCGGGCAGGCGCCCCACGTCACGAAAGAGAGCGAATCGAGCGTGCCTGGCGAGGTCTTGGAGAGCTCGACGGCGCGCGGCCCGTACTGCTCGACATGGCTGTCCCCGAAGAACAGCACCCGCCGCTTGCCCTGTCCGATCTGCTGCAGCACCTCGCCGTCGACCTTGATCGGGCTCAGGCCGTCCGGGTAGGCCCAGTCCTTGGCGGCTGCGGCGGTCTTGTTGAAGTACGGATCGCTGTGGCGGCCGACGTAGTAGCGCGTGGTCGCCAGCAGGCCGAGCACGACGAAGCCGATCATCACGGCCACCAGCCCCGCCGTCACCGTCGGGTTCTCGCTGCGGCGCGTGTAGCGTTCGACGAACCGGTAGGTCAGCCAGGCGAGCACGAATGACGCCACCAGCATCAGCGCCCGGATGCCGTCGGACGGCAGCTTGCCTTCCAGGATGCGCGCATAGGCCAGCAGCGGCCAGTGCCAGAGGTAGAGCGGGTAGCTGATCAGGCCGATCCAGACCATCGGCTTGGAGGCCAGCACGTAGCGGTTGAGCACGCCGCTCGGCCCGGCGGCGATGCAGAAGAAGGCGCCCACCGACGGCAGGATGGCCCAGAACCCGGGGAAGGCCTTGCCGCCGCGGATGTAGCACAGGCCCAGCACGATCAGCACGAGGCCGGCGATCGACTGCGCGTGGCGGCTCCAGCCCGCCTTCGGCGGCGGGCGGTGCAGCCGCGCGTAGGCCAGCATGCCGCCGATCATCAGCTCCCAGAAGCGCGACAGCGGCGAATAGAACGCGGCCGTGCGGTGGCTGTGGATGGTCGTCACGTTGAGCAGGAACGACATCGCCGCCACCGTGCCGAGCACCGCGAGCATGCGCCACTTGCGCTTCCAGGCCAGGCCCAGCAGCACGGGCCAGAAGATGTAGAACTGCTCCTCGATGGCCAGCGACCACAGGTGCAGCAGCGGCTTGGTCTCGGCGGCGTTGTCGAAGTAGCCGGCCTCGCTCCAGAAGGCGAAGTTCGACACGAAGCCTGCGCCCGCGGCCACGTGCTTGCCCAGCTGTTCCCATTCGTGCGGCAGCAGGGCGAACCAGCCGAAGGCCATGGTGGCCAGCAGCACCAGCGCCAGCGCCGGAAAGATCCGCTTCACGCGCCGCGCATAGAACTCGCGGTAGCTGAAGCCGTCGCCCTGGAAGCTGCCCAGGATGATGGTGGTGATCAGGAAGCCCGAGATGACGAAGAAGATGTCGACGCCGATGAAGCCGCCCTTGATCCACTGCGGGAACGCGTGGTAGCCGAGCACCGACAGCACCGCGACAGCGCGCAGCCCGTCGATGTCCGGGCGGTATTTCGGGTGAACCAGGTGGGCGTGTTCGGGGAGGGAGGTCGGGCTGCTCGTGGTCGTCATCGTCGGTGCTGAAAGCGGCGCTAGCGGGCTTTTCGTGCGGGGCTTTTCGGCCCCGATTGTCCTCGCAAACGCCGCCGTGCCTTTTCAGGCGGCGGCGCGCTGCAGCCGCCAGTAGCGCCAGAAAGCGCCCGACAGCCACACCTTGAGCAGGCTGGTCACGTGCCAGTACAGGTACTTCTTGCTGCGGTGGCTGGCGCGCTGGGCGTCGTGGCGCGCGCGCAGGTCTTCGGTCACCTGGAGCTTCCAGCCGGCCAGGCGGGTGCGGGCGCAGATGTCGAAGTCTTCCCCGTACATGAAGAAGCGTTCGTCGAAGCCGCCGATCTTGCGGTAGGCCTCGCTGCGAAACAGCATGAACAGGCCGGGAATCCAGGCCGGCACGGTCGGCGGCTGGTAGCCGGGCTTCTTGCGGCCCAGGATCTCGAAGGGGGTCAGCAGCGCGCGGTGCGGCTCGGGCTCGGGCCGGCCCGACTCCAGGATGCGCGGCGTCATCAGGCCGGCGTCGGGCGCGGCCTGGGCGAGCATCGGGGCGAGCACGTCGGCGTCAAAGCGGATGTCGGGGTTGAGCACCAGGAACCAGGGCGTGTCGCAGCGCGCGAAGGCCTGGTTGTGGTTGGCGCCGAAGCCCAGGGGCGCCGCGTTCTCGATGCGCTCGATCGGAAAGCCCCACTGGCGTCCTGCGATCAGGTCGGCCTCGGGAATGTTCAGCGTGAGCACGACCTTGGCGATCGCGTTCCGGCTGTGCCGGTCGAGCTGCTCGAGCAGCGGCAGCACCAGCGCGAGCTGGCCGTGGCTCACGATCGACAGGGTGACCGGGGCGTGGGGTGAAGAAGGGGGCGTGGGCATGGTCTAATTTCGCTCGGGAATTCTAGGGTTCCCCCAACCCCACTCATGATTGCCCTGATCATCCTCAGTTTCTTCGTCTCCGCCATCGCGGTGCAGCTGTTCATGCGCCGCGCGCGCAGACACGCGCGCCGCTACGGCGCCGACATGCCCCAGCGTTTCCACAAGGGCCACGTGCCGCGCCTGGGCGGGGCCGGCATCATGCTCGGCATGAGCGCGGCCTGGCTGGGCGCCGGCCTGATCGAGCCGCTGAACATCGCCTGGCCGCTCAAGTCCTCGATGCTCACGCTGGTGTGCATCCTGCCCGCCGTGCTCGGCGGCATCGTCGAAGACGTGACGCAGCAGGTCAAGGTGCGCTACCGGCTGGGCCTGACCATCGGCTCGGCGCTGCTGGTGTGCTGGGTGCAGGGGCTGGGCGTGGCGCGCACCGGCTTCGAGACGCTCGACGGCTGGCTCGCGCTGCTGCCCTATGCCTCGCTGGTCTTCGCGGCCCTGGCCATCGGCGGCCTGCCGCATGCCTTCAACATCATCGACGGCTACAACGGGCTGGCCGGCACCGTGGCCGTGCTCGTGTGCCTGGCGATCTCGCACGTCGCGCTGCAGCTGGGCGACCGGCAGCTGGCCGCGATGGTGATCTGCCTGGTCGGCGCCACCTTCGGCTTCCTGGTCTGGAACTACCCGCGCGGCAAGATCTTCGCCGGCGACGGCGGCGCCTACGTCTGGGGCATGGTGATCGCCGTGGCCTGCGTGACGCTGGTGCAGCGCCACCGCGTGGTGTCGCCATGGTTCCCGATGCTGCTCCTGATCTACCCGGTGTGGGAGACGCTGTTCTCCATCTACCGCAAGCTGGCCCGGGGCCAGTCGCCGGGCACGGCCGACGCGCTGCACTTCCACCAGCTGATCTTCCGGCGCATCGTGCGCGTGGCCTTCGCGGACGACGAGGCGCGCCAGCTGCTGGCGCGCAACAACCGCACCTCGCCCTACCTGTGGATGTTCGCCGCGCTGTCGGTGGTGCCCGCGGTGCTGTTCTGGAACAACACCTTCGTGCTGATGCTGTTCTGCCTTCTGTTCGTCACGACCTACGTCGGGGCGTACCTGATGATCGTGCGCTTCAAGGTCCCGCGCTGGCTGCGGCCCTGACCGCCGGCGCCGCCTTGTTGCGAGAATTCTTCCCATCGTCCACCGCTTTGGAGCCTGACCGCCCATGACCGACCCCGTCCTCAACATCCCTCCGCGCGACAAGGCCGAGATCCTGGCCCAGGCGCTGCCGTACATCCGCAAGTTCCACGGCAAGACCATCGTCATCAAGTACGGCGGCAACGCCATGACCGACCCGGCACTGCAGGCCGACTTCGCCGAAGACGTGGTGCTGCTCAAGCTGGTCGGCATGAACCCGGTGGTGGTGCACGGCGGCGGCCCGCAGATCGAGGCCGCGCTGAACAAGCTGGGCAAGAAGGGCAGCTTCGTGCAGGGCATGCGCGTGACCGACGCCGAGACCATGGAAGTCGTCGAATGGGTGCTGGCCGGCGAGGTGCAGCAGGACATCGTGGGCCTGATCAACCAGGCCGGCGGCAAGGCCGTGGGCCTCACGGGGCGCGACGGCGGCCTCATTCGTGCGCAGAAACTCAAGCTGGCCGACCGCACCGACCCGAACGTGCACCACGACGTGGGCCAGGTCGGCGACATCGTCTCCATCGACCCCAGCGTGGTCAAGGCGCTGCAGGACGACGCCTTCATTCCCGTCGTGAGCCCCATCGGCTTCGGCGAGGAGAACGAGAGCTACAACATCAACGCCGACGTCGTCGCCGGCAAGCTGGCCACCGTGCTCAAGGCCGAGAAGCTCATGCTGCTGACCAACACGCCCGGCGTGCTCGACAAGAACGGCAACCTGCTCACCAACCTGAGCGCGCGCGAAATCGACGACCTGTTCGCCGACGGCACCATTTCGGGCGGCATGCTGCCCAAGATCGAAGGCGCGCTCGACGCGGCCAAGAGCGGCGTGAATGCGGTGCACATCATCGACGGCCGCGTGCCGCACGCGATGCTGCTCGAGATCCTGACCGACCAGGCCTACGGCACGATGATCCGGGCGCGCTGAGCGCCCTCCGCGTGCCTTCCGTCGGCGGAAGGCGCGCGCTCACTGCGCTGTGCGAGAATCAATTGATTACATCTTTGCACGCGCTCCCATGCAGAACGAAGAGACAGCTGCCCCCGGCGTAGAGACCCCGGCCGACACGCCCGCCGCCGCACCGACGCGCAAGCGCCCCAAGCCGGGCGAGCGGCGCGTGCAGATCCTGCAGGCGCTGGCCGCCATGCTGGAGCAGCCCGGTGCCGAGCGGGTCACCACCGCCGCGCTGGCCGCGCGGCTCGAGGTGAGCGAGGCGGCCCTGTACCGCCACTTCGCGAGCAAGGCCCAGATGTTCGAGGGCCTCATCGACTTCATCGAGCAGAGCGTCTTCACGCTGGTCAACCAGATTCTCGAGCGCGAAGGCGCCACCGGCAGCCAGCAGGCGGCCCGCATCCTCGTGCTGCTCGTGCAGTTCGCCGAGCGCAACCCCGGCATGACGCGCGTCATGGTCGGCGACGCGCTGGTGTTCGAGAACGAGCGCCTGCAGCAGCGCATGAACCAGTTCTTCGACAAGATCGAGGCCACGCTGCGCCAGGTGCTGCGCGGCGCGGCCGCCGCCGACGGCTCGGCCACGCCCAGCGTCGATGCCCAGGTGCGCGCCGCGGCGCTCACGGCCTTCGTGGTCGGGCAGCTGCAGCGCTTTGCGCGCTCGGGTTTCCGCCGCGCCCCTTCTGAGCACCTGGAAGCCACGATCGCCCTGATCGTCTGAAGGCCGGGCCGGCAGGTCCAGCACCGCCACGCTGAACTCGACGCGGCCCTTTGCGGCGCGTACGATCGATTTCCTCCCTTGCCGCCACGCGGTGCCGCGGTGACAAGCCCGTTTCGCATGACCTCTGGATCGGAGGCTCGCATGAGTGCTTGTCCTTCCCGCCGCCGCTGTCCTTCCGGGGCGCGCCATGCCTGACGCCGCTGCCCGCCCAGCCCTTCTCCTGCACGCCGTCGCGCTCACCGCGGTCGCCATGGTCGCGTTCGCGGCCAACTCGCTGCTGTGCCGGCTCGCACTGCAGCACGGCGGCATCGACCCCGCCAGCTTCGGCAGCATCCGGCTCGCGTCGGGGGCGATCACGCTCGCGCTTGTCGTGCGCTTCCGATCGCAGCCGCCCGCGCTCGGGCACACCGGCTGGCTCCCAGCCGTCATGCTGTTCGCGTACGTCGCGTTCTTCTCCTTTGCCTACCTCAGCCTCCCGGCGGGCACGGGCGCGCTGATCCTCTTCGGCGCGGTGCAGCTCACGATGCTGGGCGCGGGGCTGGGCGGCGGCGAGCGCTTCGGGGTGCTCGCGTGGTGCGGCTTTGTCCTTGCGGCGGCCGGACTCGTCTACCTGGTGTCGCCGGGCGTTGCCGCGCCGCCGTTGCTCGGCGCCGTGCTGATGGCGGTGGCGGGCGTGGCGTGGGGCGTGTATTCGCTGCGCGGCCGGGGCGTGGCCGACCCGCTGGCCGCGACCGCGCGCAACTTCCTGCGCGCTGTGCCATTGGCCCTGGCGCTGAGCCTGGTGTTCGCCACGCGCGCGCACGCCGATGCGCGCGGCGTCGCGCTGGCCGTGGCCTCCGGTGCGCTGACCTCGGGGCTCGGCTACGTCGTCTGGTACGCGGCGCTGGGCCGGCTGTCGGCCTTGCGGGCGGCCACGGTGCAGCTGTCGGTGCCGCTCCTGGCGGCGTTCGGCGGCGTGCTGTTCCTGTCGGAAGCGATCACGCCGCGGCTGGCGCTCGCCTCGGTGGCGATCCTCGGCGGCATCGCGCTGGTGCTGAGCCAGAAGTCGCGCCAGGCGGCGCGGCGCTAGGCGACGGCCACGCCCACCTTGGCACCGGCGGCGACGATCTCGCCCCAGGTCGCGTCATCGACCCACACGCCGTCGCGCCGACGCGCCGCGCGCGCCTGGCGCTCCGGCTCGCCCGCGATCTGCACGGCCTCGAAGCCCTGGCCCGGCGGGCTTTGCCGCAGCCAGTCGATGAACTCGCGCGCCTCCTCGTCGAAGGCTTTCTGCGTGCCGAGCTTCACGGGGTCGATCAGCACCGTCAGCATGCCGTTGAGCACCGTGCGTGCCGTGTCCGCCGGCCGGTGCCAGGTGCCGCCGCCCGTGAGTGCGCCGCCCAGCAGCTCGCAGGCCACGGCCATGCCGTAGCCCTTGTGTTCGCCGAAGGTCATGAGCGCGCCGAACAGGCCGTTGCCCTGCGGCACCACGACCACGCCGGGGTCGTTGGTGGGCGCGCCGCGCTCGTCGATGAGGTAGCCGTCGGGCACCTGCTCGCCCTTGTTGTGGGCCACGCGCATCTTGCCCTGCGCCACGCGGCTGGTCGCGTAGTCGAGCACGAAGGGCTCGGCGCCCGCCAGCGGAATGCCGATGCAGCACGGGTTGGTGCCGAAGCGCCCGTCGCCGCCGCCCCAGGGCGCCACCACGGGCCGCGAGAGCACGTTGACGAAGTGCATCGCCACCAGCCCCTGCGCCGTCGCCATCTCCGCGAAATGGCCGATGCGCCCCAGGTGGTGCGCGTTCGCGAGCGTGAAGATGCAGCTGCCGTGCTGCTTGGCGCGCGCGATGCCGAGTTCCATCGCCTGCACGCCGACGATCTGCCCGTAGCCGTGCTGGCCGTCCAGGCCCATCAGTGTGCCGATGTCGAGGTTGACCTTCACGGCCGCGTTGGGCACGAGGCCGCCTTCGGCCACCGCATCGATGTAGCGCGGCAGCATGCCCACGCCGTGCGAGTCGTGCCCGCTGAGGTTGGCCAGCACGAGGTTGGCGGCCACCTGCTGCGCTTCGGCGGCGCTGCTGCCCGCCGCTTCGAGGATGCGGGCGACGTTGGCTTGCAGGCCGTCGGCCGGCAGGGTTCTGGACATGGATCAGGCTCCTCTTGCGTTCAATGGGATGGCGTGGCCGAAGGGAAGGGCGGGCAGGGGCTGCGTGGGCCTCACATCACCGCGCCGACTTGCCACGGCACGAACTCGTTCTGCCCGTAGCCGTGCTGCTCGCTCTTCGAGTGCGCACCCGAGGCCGTGGCCAGCACCAGCTCGAAGATGCGCTGGCCCATTTCCTGGATCGAGGCCGTGCCGTCCACGATCTCGCCGCAGTTGATGTCCATGTCTTCTTCCTGCCGCTGCCACAGCGCCGAGTTGGTTGCCAGCTTGAGCGAGGGCGAGGGCGCACAGCCATACGCCGAGCCGCGCCCGGTCGTGAAGCAGATCAGGTTCGCGCCGCCGGCCACCTGGCCCGTGGCGCTCACCGGGTCGTAGCCTGGCGTGTCCATGTAGACGAAGCCGTGCGCGGTGACAGGCTCGGCGTACTCGTACACGGCTTCGAGGTTGCTGGTGCCGCCCTTGGCGACCGCGCCCAGTGATTTTTCGAGGATGGTGGTGAGCCCGCCCGCCTTGTTGCCCGGCGAGGGGTTGTTGTTCATCTCGCCCTCGTTGATGGCGGTGTAGTGCTCCCACCACTTGATGCGCTCCACCAGCTTCTGGCCCACCTCGCGCTTCACCGCGCGGCGTGTCAGCAGGTGCTCGGCGCCGTAGACCTCGGGCGTTTCGCTCAGAATGGCCGTGCCGCCGTGCGCCACCAGCAGGTCGACCGCCGCACCGAGCGCCGGGTTGGCGCTGATGCCCGAGTAGCCGTCGGAGCCGCCGCACTGCAGCCCGATCGTGATGTGCGCCGCGCTGCACGGCTCGCGCTTCACTGCGTTGGCGCGCGGCAGCATTTCATTGATGAGCGCCACGCCTTTTTCGACCGTCTTGCGCGTGCCGCCCGTGTCCTGGATGTTGAAGGTGCGGAAGTTCTCGCCCTCGGCCAGGTGGCCGGTCGCGAGCCAGGCGTTGATCTGGTTGGCTTCGCAGCCGAGCCCGACGACCAGCACGCCTGCGAAGTTCGGGTGCGTGGCATAGCCCGTGAGCGTGCGCTCCAGGATCTGCATGCCCATGCCCTGCGTGTCCATGCCGCAGCCCGTGCCGTGCGTCAGCGCGACCACGCCGTCGACGTTCGGAAACGCGGCGAGCGCCTGCGGATTCGTCTTGCGCGAGAAGTGGTCGGCAATGGCGCGCGCGGCTGTGGCCGAGCAGTTCACGCTGGTCAGCACGCCGATGTAGTTGCGCGTGGCCACGCGGCCGTCGGCGCGCTGGATGCCCATGAAGGTGGCTTCGCGTTTCGCGGGCGCGGGCTTCACGTCGGCGCCGAAGGCGTAGTCGCGCTCGAAGTCGCCCTTGTCGGGGCCCATGTCCAGATTCTGCGTGTGCACGTGTTCGCCGGCCGCGATGGGCTTGCTCGCGAAGCCGATGATCTGGTTGTAGCGGCGCACCGGTTCGCCCTGCGCGATGGCGCGCATGGCGATCTTGTGGCCCGGCGGAATCAGGCCGCGCACGGCCACGTTCTCGACGAGCGTGCCGCCCAGCAGTTGCGAACGCGCGATGACGACGTCGTCAGCGGGATGGAGTCGGATGTAGGGGGTCATCGTGGGTATCGTTCTCGGAGCCGGCGCGGGTGCGCCGGCGGTGGTCGTTACTGCATGATCTTCGGCAGCCACAGCACGGTGGCAGGCCAGTAGGTGATGATGCCCAGGCTCAACAGCAACGGCACCAGCCAGGGCAGGATCGCCATCGTCGTGCGCTCGATGCTGAGGTTGGCGATGCGCGCCAGCACGAACAGCACCATGCCCATTGGCGGGTGCAGCACGCCGATCATGAGGTTGAGCACCATCACCACGCCGAAGTGCACCGGGTCGATGCCCAGCTGGTTCGAGATCGGCAAGAGGATCGGCACCAGGATCGTGATGGCTGCGGTGGTCTCCAGGAAGCAGCCCACGAACAGCATCAGCAGGTTCGCCAGCAGCAGGAACACCCAGGCTTCCTTGGTGAAGTTGAGCACCCAGCCCGCGATGTCGGCCGTGACGCCGGTGGCCGTCAGCATCCAGCCGAAGATCGAGGCGGCTGCCACGATGAAGAGCACCGTCGAGGTCGACTCCACCGTCTCCAGGCACACCTTGACGAACATCTTCCACTGCAGCGTGCGGTACCAGAAGAAGCCCAGCACCATCGCCCACACGCAGGCGGCAATGGCGCCTTCGGTGGCGGTGAACAGGCCCGTCGCCATGCCGCCGATGAGCAGCACCGGCGTCATGATCGGCAGCACCGCTTCGAACTTGAAGACCTTGTCGGCCGCGAAAAGAATCACCAGCGCAATGGCCACCGCCGGTTGGGCCGGCGCGCCGAACTTGTCGACTGCGAACCACAGCAGCGTGGGCCACAGGCACACCACCAGCAGCTCGACCAGCGCCTTCATGAGGCGCGGCCACTGGAACTTCACGTCCGCGCCCCAGCCGTTCTTGTGCGCGTAGTAGGCCACCGTGAGCATCATGAGCAGCGTCATGATCAGCCCCGGCATCAGCCCCGCGATGAACAGCGCGCCCACCGACACGTTGGCCATCATCCCGTAGATCACGAAGGGCAGGCTCGGCGGAATGATCGGCCCCAGCGTGGCCGAGGCCGCGGTCACGCCGACCGCGAACTCGGTCGAGTAGCCGTGCTCCTTCATCGCCTTGATCTCGATCGTGCCCAGGCCTGCCGCGTCCGCGATGGCGGTGCCGCTCATGCCCGAGAAGATCACCGAGCCCAGGATGTTCACGTGCCCCAGGCCGCCCTTGAGCCAGCCCACCAATGCGAGCGCGAAGTTGTAGATGCGGTTGGTGATGCCGGCGTTGTTCATCAGGTTGCCGGCGAGGATGAAGAAGGGAACGGCCAGCAGCGGAAAGCTGTCGACGCCGCTCACCATGCGGTGAATGACGACGAAGCCCGGCAGGTTGCCGCTCCAGAGTATGTAGACCAGCGAGGCACCGGCCATGGCCACGGCGACCGGGATGCCGGCGCTCATGAAGAGCAGGAAGGCGATCTTCAGCATGTTGTTGTCGTGATGGAGTGGGGTTGCGACCTCAGCGGTCGTCGATCGTGGATTCGGGCCGCTCCAGCACGCAGTAGCCGCGGCGCCAGTGCACCACGCTCACCTGCACCGAGCGCACGCACATGGCGACGAAGCCCAGGAGGCACACGCCGTAGACGATGTTCATCGGCAGGTCGACGATGGTCATGCTCGCGTTGTTGCCGATCTTGAGCATCATCTGCACCGTCATGACCACGGCCGCCGCGAAGAACGCCGTGCGCAGCACGTCGACCAGCAGGCCCAGCGCGCGGCCCATGGCCGGTGGCATGTGGCGGTAGAAGAAGTCGACCTGGATGTGGTTGTTGCGCGCCACGCCGATCGACGCGCCCACGAACACCGTGCCCACCAGCAGGTAGCGCGCGATCTCCTCGGTCCAGGAGGCCGAGTCGTTCAGCACGTAGCGCGTCACGAACTGGTAGAGCACCGTGAGGCCCAGCACCCAGAAGATGCCCAGGGCGGCCCAGGCCTCCACGGTGGTGCCGGACAGGTCGACGGCCTCGTCCTTGGCGTGGAACTCGCCGTCGTCGCCCAGCAGCTTGTCGTCGCTCATCGTGTGGCCTTACTTGATCGCGATGATGCGGTCGTAGTCCTGCTGGCGGTAGCCGTGGTCGGTGGGCTTGGTGTTCTTGAGCACGGCCTCGCGGAACGCGCCCTTGTCGACCGTGATCACGTTGTTGCCCTTCTTCTTGAACTCCTCCACCAGCCGGGTCTCGGAGGCGATGATCTCGCGGCCGGTTTTCTCGGCGGCTTCCTGCATCACGTCGTTGAACATCTTCTTCTCGTCGGCGCTGAGCTTGGCCCACAGCTGGCCCGAGACCACAGTGAGCAGCGAGTCGACGATGTGGCCGGTCAGCGAGATGTTCTTCTGCACCTCGTAGAACTTCTTGGCCTCGATGGTGGGCAGCGGGTTCTCCTGCGCATCCACGGTGCCGCTTTGCAGCGCGAGGTAGACCTCGGCGAAGGCGATCGGCGTGGCATTGGCGCCCAGCGACTTGGGAAAGGCCAGGTAGGCGGGCGCGTCGGGCACGCGGATCTTCAGGCCCTTCATGTCCTCGGGCTTGCTCACCGGCTTGGCCGCGCTCGAGGTGACGTGGCGCGCGCCGTAGTAGTTGAGCGCCGTGATGTGGTTGCCGGTCTTGTCGTCGTAGCCCTTGGCGAGCTCCTTGAACACGTCGCTCCTGGCGTACTTCAGCTGGTGCTCCGCGTCGCGGAAGATGAACGGAAAGTAGGTGATGGCCAGCGGCTTGTAGCTGTTGCCCGCGAAGCTCGCACCGGTCAGCACGATGTCGACCGTGCCCAGCGTCAGGCCCTGGTTGATGTCGGCTTCCTTGCCCAGGCTGGAGGCCGGGAACACCTGGATGTCGTACTTGCCGTTGCTGCGCTTCTTGATCTCCTCGGCCGCCCACACCGAGTACTTGTGGAAGGGCTCCGAGGTCTCGTACACGTGCGCCCACTTGAGCTTGGTCTGCGCCGAGGCGATGCCCGATACGCCCAGCGCGCCGGCCGCGAGGGCGCAGGCGGCCAGGGCCTTGAGGGCGGTGCGTTTGCTGTTCTTGCTGCTGCTGATCATGGGGTGTGTCTCCGTTGTAGTGAACTGGCAGGAAGGCTGGCGAGGAATCAGGCGGGCTTGGCGCGGCGCCAGCTCGCGCTGAAACGGTGGTGCGAGTTGTCCATGTGCGTGTGCATCGCGCTGCGCGCGGCGTCGGCGTCGCGCGCGGCAATGGCGTCGCGGATCGCCTCGTGCTCGGTGATGGCGGCGCGCCACGAGGTCACGGTCTCGAAGTAGCCGCCCAGCCGCGTGAAGATCGGCCCGCGGCGCGAATCCCAGAAGCCCTGCACCGTCTCGACCAGCACCACGTTGCCGCTGGCGCCGACGATGGCCAGGTGAAAGGCGCGGTCGCCGTCCAGCGGCATGACGTTGCGGTCGGCCATCTCGCGCATGGTGGCGATGGCGCGCGTCATCGCGTCCACGTCCTTGCGCTTGCCCGAGAGGGCGGCGATGGCGGCGGTCTCGCCCTCGATCACGCGGCGCGCGCGGATCAGCTCCAGCGGCCCCCACTCGGTGGGCGCCACCGGTGCGCTGGCGCGGTGCGAGCGGTCGAGCACGTACACGCCCGAACCGGTGCGCACCTCGACCCAGCCCTCGACCTCCAGCGCGATGAGCGCCTCGCGCACCGAGGGCCGGCTCACGCCGAGCTGCTTGGCCAGGTCGCGCTCGGCGGGCAGGCGCGCGCCCACGTCGAATTCGCCCTTGGCGATCAGCCCCCGGAGCTGGTCGGCAATCTGGCGATAGAGGCGTTGGGGTTCGACGGTCTGGAGCGGCACGGGAGCAGGGTGTGGGTGCGGGCGAGGCGGTGGATCGGCTTAAGGGTTGTCCTGAATTGGACAAGTGGTAAGGCCAATTCAGAATACGGCGATTCACAGATGTCACCCATCGGGCCTAACCCGAACCCACCCCGCATCCGCAGAACACCCCAGGAGACACCGACCATGAGATTGAAGGGAAAGACCGTGCTCGTCACTGCCGCCGGCCAGGGCATCGGCCGCGCCAGCGTGCTGGCGCTCGCGGCCGAGGGCGCCCATGTGTGGGCCACCGACGTCAACGAGCAGCTGCTGTCGGCCTATGCCGGTGTGGCGAACGTCACGGCCCTGAAGCTCGACGTGCTCGACAAGGCCGCCATCGGCGCGGTCGTGGCGCAGCTGCCCACGCTCGACGTGCTGTTCAACTGCGCGGGCGTGGTGCACAACGGCACGATCGAGCAGGCCGGTGACGACGACCTCGACTTTGCCTTTCGCCTCAACGTGCGCGCCCAGATGTGGACCATCCAGGCCGTGCTGCCCGGCATGCTCGCGGCCGGGCGCGGCAGCATCATCAACATGGCCAGCGTGTGCTCCAGCATCAAGGGCCTGCCCAACCGCTTCGTCTACGGCACCACCAAGGCGGCCGTGCTCGGCCTCACCAAGAGCGTGGCGGCCGACTACGTGGCGCGCGGCATCCGCTGCAATGCCGTGTGCCCGGGCACGGTCGACACGCCCTCGCTGGGCGATCGCATCAACGCCAACGCCGACCCCGAGGCCGCGCGCAAGGCCTTCGTGGCGCGCCAGCCCATGGGCCGGCTCGCGCAGGCCGAGGAGATCGCGCCGGTGGTGGTGTTCCTGGCGAGCGACGAATCCATCTTCGCCACCGGCCAGTACTTCACGGTCGACGGCGGCATCACGATATGAACCGGCTCGATTTCGAAGGCCGCCACGCCGTGGTCACCGGCGGTGCCACGGGGCTGGGCTTCGGCATCGCGCAGCGGCTCGTCGCCTCGGGCGGCAGCGTCACGCTGTGGGACCGCGACGAGGCCGCCGCGGTGCGCGCGGCCGAAGCGCTGGGCGCCAAGGCCTTCGCACTGAAGGTCGACGTGACGCAGCAGCCGTCGGTCGCGAAAGCCGTGGCCGCCACGCTCGCGCACGCGCCGCGCATCGATGCGCTGGTCAACAGCGCCGGCATCACCGGGCCCAACGTCAAGCTGTGGGACTACCCGGTGGACGACTGGCGCCAGGTGATGGAGGTCAACGTCAACGGCGTGTTCCTGTGCTGCCGCGAGGTGGTGGCGCAGATGCGCAGGCAGGGCACGAAAGGCGAAGGCCGCATCGTCAACATCGCCTCGGTGGCGGGCAAGGACGGCAACCCCAACGCCAGCGCGTACAGTGCGAGCAAGGCGGCCGTCATCGGGCTCACCAAGTCGCTCGGCAAGGAACTGGCCGACACCGGCATCCGCGTGAACTGCGTGACGCCCGCGGCGGTGAAGACCGCCATCTTCGACCAGATGACCCCCGACCACATCGCCTTCATGCTTTCGAAGATTCCCATGGGCCGCTTCGGCACGGTGGAAGAGGTGGCCGCGATGGTCGGCTGGCTCTGCACCGACGATTGTTCGTTTTCCACCGGCGCCGTGTTCGACCTGTCAGGCGGCCGCTCCACCTACTGATTCCCCATTCAATGCACTGAAAGGAACGCATGAAACTCGTCCGCTACGGCAACCCCGGCAAAGAGAAGCCCGGCCTCATCGACAACGAAGGCAAGCTGCGCGACCTGAGCGCCGTCATCAAGGACATCGGTCCCGACCAGCTCGGCGATGCCGCCCTTGCCAAGCTGCGCAAGACCAAGGTCGACAAGCTGCCGCTGGTCAAGGGCAAGCCGCGCTTCGGCAGCCCGGTGGCCAACGTCGGCAAGTTCATCGCCATCGGCCTGAACTACGCGGACCACGCGGCCGAGTCGGGCCTGCCGGTGCCCAAGGAACCCATCGTCTTCATGAAGGCCACCAGCTGCATCCAGGGCCCGAACGACCCGGTGATGCTGCCCAAGGGCTCGGTCAAGTCCGACTGGGAGGTCGAGCTCGGCGTGGTCATCGGCACGAAGGCGCGTTATGTGTCGCAGAAGAGCGCACTCGACTACGTGGCCGGCTACTGCACCATCAACGACGTGAGCGAGCGTGAATACCAGATCGAGCGCGGCGGCACCTGGGACAAGGGCAAGGGCTGCGACACCTTCGGCCCCATCGGCCCCTGGCTCGTCACGCGCGACGAGATCGAGAACCCGCAGAAGCTCGCGATGTGGCTCGACCTCAACGGCCAGCGCGTGCAGACCGGCAGCACCAAGACCATGATCTTCAGCGTGGCCAAGCTCGTGAGCTACGTGAGCCAGTTCATGACGCTGATGCCCGGCGACGTGATCACCACCGGCACGCCGCCCGGCGTCGGCATGGGCATGAAGCCGCCGCTGTTCCTGAAGAAGGGCGACGTGATGACGCTGGGCATCGAAGGCCTGGGCGAGCAGCGCCAGGAAGTGGTGCCCTTCAAGCTCTGAGCACGCGCACCAGCTCGTCGTACACCAGCCGCACGCGCGCCGGCACCGGCGCGCGCTGCGGGCGGTAGACGTGGATCGGCCAAGGCTCGGGCGCCTCGGCCGCCAGCACCTCCACCAGCGCACCCGACTGCAGCCACGGCTGCGCCAGCGGCCCGATGAGCTGCCCGAAGCCGATGCCCGCCAGCACCGCGGCGCATTCGGCGTCGATGTTGTCCGTCACGAACGCGGGCGACGACACGGTGAACACCCGCTTCTTGCTGAACGCCCACGGCCAGGGCCGGCCCGAGCTGTGGTCGATCAGCGCCGTCACCGGCAGCCCGGACAGCGCATCGACGGTGCGCGGCGCACCGACCCGCTCGATGAGTGCAGGTGATGCCACCACGCACAGCGACATCTTTCCCACACCCCGGGCCACGAAGCGCGCGTCGCGCATCGGGCCGACGCGCACGCCGAGGTCGATCTGCTGGTCGACCACGTCGGCATGCTGCTCCGACAGCCGCAGGTCGAGCACCAGCCCCGGGTGTGCCTCCAGCAGCGGCGCCAGCGCCTGCGGGATCAGCCGGGCGTACACATGCGGCGCCGTGACCCGCACCGTGCCCGTGTGCTGCGACAGCGCGCGCCGGTCGATGCGGTGGAAAAGTTCGTCCACGCCGCCCACGGCCACGCGGGCGCGCTCGGCGAGCTGGCGCCCGAAATCGGTGAGCTGCACGCCGCGCGTGCTGCGGTGAAAGAGCGGCTCGCCCAGTTCTTCTTCGAGTTCGCGCACCGCGCGCGTCACCACCTGCGGCGACACCGACAGGCGCACGGCCGCCTCGCGGAAGTTGGCGGCATCGGCGGCGGTGAAGAACACGCGCAGGGCTTCGAGGCGGTTGGACATGGGGTGTTCCTTTTTGGGGAATTCTGAAGTCGCCAGAGTTTCATTTACTGGAACGCGTGGATTTTCCACACTGCATGCACTTCTTCAACACACCCCAAGGAAATTCCATGACCTCCATTCAAGACAACATCCAGGGCAAGGTTGCCATCGTCACCGGCGCCAGCAGCGGCCTGGGCGAATCGACGGCGCGCCACCTGGCCGCGCGCGGCGCCAAGGTGGTGCTCGCGGCCCGCCGCACCGACCGGCTCGACCGGGTCGTCGCCGAGATCCGCGAGGCCGGCGGCGACGCCATCGCCGTGGCCACCGATGTGGCCCAGCGCGCCGACCTCGAAAAGCTCGCGGCCGCGACGGTCGAGGCCTTCGGCCGCATCGACGTACTGGTCAACAACGCGGGCGTGATGCCGCTGTCGCCGCTGGACAAACTCAAGGTCGACGAGTGGGATCGCACCATCGACGTCAACATCAAGGGCGTGCTCTACGGCATCGCCGCCGTGCTGCCGCGCATGCAGGCGCAGGGCAGCGGCCACATCGTCAACGTCGCGTCGATCGCCGGGCTGAAGGTGTTCACGCCCATCGGCACCGTCTACAGCGCCACCAAGCACGCGGTGCGCGCCATCTCCGAAGGCCTGCGCGTGGAGGTGGGCAACAGCGGCGTGCGCGTGACCATCGTGTCGCCCGGCGCGGTGGACTCGGAGCTGAAGTTCGGCAGCAGCGACGCCGAGAGCGCCGTCGGCGTGAAGGCCTTCTACGACGCCAACCAGATTCCGGCCGACTCGGTGGCGCGCGCCATCGTCTACGCGGTGGAGCAGCCGGCCAACGTGGACATCAACGAGGTCGTGCTGCGGCCCGTGTCGCAGGAGTTCTGATCCCGTGGGGCAAGGGTGCGGCCCCCTGGCGGCCGCCCCTTGCTTTGGCTAACCTTTATTAACCCAGCGCCGCCCAAGGTCATTTGCGGTCAAAAGTGCAAAGCCCCTGCAAAATAGAACGACCGTTCGTTTTATTCGGAGCTTTCACGATGTCTGCCACCGCCGTTCCCGCCAAGCCGGCCCGCGCCGCCCCCAAGGGCCAGCAGACCAAGGCCATCATCGTCGACGCCGCGCTGGCGCTGGCCGCGCAGATCGGGCTCGAGGGCCTGTCGATCGGCGCCGTGGCCGAGATCACCAAGATGAGCAAGTCGGGCGTGTTCGCCCACTTCGGCTCGCGCGAGGAACTGCAGATCTCGGTGGTGCGCGAATACCACGCCCGCTTCGAGCAGGAGGTGTTCTTCCCCGCCCTGCAGGCCCCGCGCGGCCTGCCGCGCCTTCGCGCCATGTTCGCCAACTGGATGAAGCGCACCTCCACCGAAATCGACTCGGGCTGCATCTACATCAGCGGCGCCTCCGAATTCGACGACCGCCCGGGCCCGGTGCGCGATGCGCTGGTCGAGTCGGTCAGCATCTGGCAGGCCGCCGTGCTGCGCGCCATCGTGCAGTCCAAGACCGAAGGCCACCTGCGCGCCGACGCGGACGAGCGCCAGGTCGGGTTCGAGATCCACGGCCTGATCCTCGCGCTGCACTACGAAGCCCGCTTCCTGCAGGTGCCCGGCTCCATCGGGCGCGCCAACGTCGGCTTCGACAACATCCTCGCGCGCGCCGCCACGCCGGACGCGCCACCCGCCTCCAATGCCGCCGAGTCCGCGCCCGCTGCGCGCGGCACGCGCCGGCTCAAGACCGTGCGCTGAGTGCCACGGCTGCCCGTTTCGTTTTTCCGTTTTCGTTTTTTCCAATCTATCTAGCTTCGACCAGGAGAGTCCCGGATGCCTACCTACAACCCCCCCGTGCGTGACATGCAGTTCGTGCTGCACGAAGTGCTCAACGTCGCCGAGGAACTCAAGGCACTGCCGGCCCACGCCGAGACCGATGCCGACACCATCAACGCGGTGATCGAAGAGGCCGGCAAGTTCGCTGCCGAAGTCACCTTCCCGCTGAACATCAGCGGCGACGAAGAAGGCTGCGTGCTCGACAAGGCCACGCACGAAGTGAAGACGCCCACGGGCTTCAAGGATGCCTACGCCAAGTACGTCGAAGGCGGCTGGCCTGCACTGTCGTGCGACCCGGCCTTCGGCGGCCAGGGCCTGCCGTTCGTGGTGAACCAGTGCCTGTTCGAAATGCTCAACAGCGCCAACCAGGCCTGGACCATGTACCCGGGCCTCTCGCACGGCGCCTACGAGGCACTGGCCGCGCACGGCACCGACGACCAGAAGAAGACCTACCTGCCCAAGCTCACGAGCGGCGAGTGGACCGGCACCATGTGCCTGACCGAACCCCATTGCGGCACCGACCTGGGCCTGCTGCGCACCAAGGCCGAGCCGCAGGCGGACGGCACCTACCGCATCACTGGCAGCAAGATCTTCATCTCGGCCGGCGAGCACGACATGACGAGCAACATCATTCACCTGGTGCTGGCCCGCCTGCCGGACGCGCCCAAGGGCAGCAAGGGCATCAGCCTGTTCGTGGTGCCGAAGTTCCACGTCAAGGCCGACGGCTCGCTGGGCGAGCGCAACCCGATCTTCTGCGCCGGCCTGGAGCACAAGATGGGCATCCACGGCAACGCCACCGCGCAGATCGTGATCGAAGGCGCCACCGGCACGCTGGTGGGCGAGCCCAACAAGGGCCTGGCCGCGATGTTCGTGATGATGAACGCCGCTCGCCTGGGCGTGGGCAACCAGTCGCTGGGCCTGACCGAAGTGGCTTACCAGAATGCACTGGCCTACGCCAAGGACCGCATCCAGATGCGTTCGCTCTCGGGCGTGAAGGCCAAGGACAAGGAAGCAGACCCCATCATCGTGCACCCCGACGTGCGCAAGATGCTGCTCACGGCCAAGGCGTATGCCGAAGGCGGCCGCGCGCTGCAGATCTTCTGCACGCTGCTGCTCGACAAGGAACACAACCACCCCGACGAGAAGGTGCGCAAGGACAGCGGCGAGCTGGTCGCGCTGCTCACGCCCATCGTCAAGGCTTTCATCACCGACAACGGCCACATCGCGACGAACTCGTGCATGCAGGTCTTCGGCGGCCACGGCTTCATCAAGGAATGGGGCATGGAGCAGTTCGTGCGCGACAACCGCATCAACATGATCTATGAAGGCACCAACACCATCCAGTCGCTGGACCTCTTGGGCCGCAAGATCCTGGGCAACAACGGCGCCTCGCTGAAGAAATTCGGCAAGCTCGTCGCCAAGCTGGTGGAAGAAGAAGGCGTGAACGAGAAGATGGCCGAGTTCATCAACCCGATCGCGATGCTGGGCGACCAACTCACCAAGTTCACGACCGAGATCGGCTTCAAGGGCTTCCAGAACCCCGACGAAGTGGGCGCCGCCGCCGTCGACTACCTGCGCGTGGCCGGCCACTTCGTGTTCGGCTACCTGTTCGCCCGCATGGCGCAAGTGGCCCTGCGCGAAATCGCCGCCGGCAACAACGACCCGTTCTACGTCGCCAAGCTGCAGACCGCGCGCTTCTACTTCGCCAAGCTGTTCCCCGAGACCGCGACGCTGATGCGCACCGCGCGCGCCGGCAGCAAGGTGCTGATGGACACCGACGCAGCACTCGCTTAAGCGACACACAGCCTTTCTTCATCGACCCACCGGGAGCCCGCTCATGAAAGCAACGCTTGCAGCCGTCTTGTTCACCGTCACCGCCGTCTCGGCCATGGCCCAGAGCACGCCGGTGGGCCTGTGGCGCAACGTCGACGACAAGACCGGCGAGGCCAAGGCCGAGATCCGCATCGCCGAGACCAACGGCGCGCTGCTCGGGCGCATCGAGAAGTCGTTGAAGAAAGACACCAAGCCCGACGCCACCTGCGACGAATGCGCCGACGACCGCAAGGGCAAGCCCATCGCGGGCCTGGAGATCATCCGTGGCGGCAAGAAGGCCGAGGGCAAGGACGTCTGGGAAGGCGGGAAGATCCTCGACCCCGAGAACGGCAAGGAGTACCGCGCGAGCTTCACGCCCATTGACGGCGGCAAGAAGCTGGAAGTGCGCGGCTACCTCGGCCCCTTCTGGCGCACCCAAACCTGGAACCGTGTGCAGTAACTCCGCGCACAACCTATCCAAGAAATACCAAGCAACATGTCCCGATTTCAAGTGAAGAAGGTCGCCGTGCTCGGCGCCGGCGTGATGGGCGCGCAGATTGCCGCCCACCTCGTCAACGTGCGCGTGCCCGTCGTGCTGTTCGATCTGGCCGCCAAGGACGCGACCGGTGCGGTCGCTCAAGGTGCAGCGAAGAACGGCATCGTCACGCGCGCCATCGACAACCTCAAGAAGCTCAAGCCCGCGCCCCTGGGCGACGTGGCCGACGCGGGTCTGATCGAGCAGGCCAACTACGAAGACGACCTGGCCAAGCTCGGCGAGTGCGACCTCATCATCGAAGCCATTGCCGAGCGCATGGACTGGAAGCTCGATCTGTACAAGAAGATCGCGCCCCACGTCGCCAAGCATTCGATCCTGGCCTCGAACACCTCGGGCCTGTCGATCACCAAGCTCAGCGAAGCATTGCCTGAAGCCCTGAAGCCGCGTTTCTGCGGCATTCACTTCTTCAACCCGCCGCGCTACATGTTCCTGGTGGAGCTGATCAACACGCCCACCACGCAACCCCAGGTGCTCGACGACCTCGAGGCCTTCGTCACCAGCACGCTCGGCAAGGGCGTGGTGCGTGCGCACGACACGCCCAACTTCATCGCCAACCGCGTCGGCATCGCCGGCATGCTGGCCACGCTGAAGGAAGTCGAGAAGTTCGGCCTCACGCCCGACGTGGTGGACGACCTCACCGGCAAGAAGCTGGGCCGCGCGAGCTCGGGCACTTTCCGCACCGCCGACGTGGTGGGCCTGGACACCATGGCCCACGTCGTGAAGACGCTGCAGGACAACCTGAACGCCGAGACCGATCCGTTCTACGCCAACTTCGCGACGCCGCCGGTGCTCGCCAAGCTGCTGGAGCTGGGCAACCTGGGCCAGAAGACCAAGGCCGGCTTCTTCAAGAAGGCCGGCCGCGACATCCTGCGCTTCGACCTGAAGAGCGGCGAGTACGTGCCCGCCGGCGCGAAGGCCGACGAGGTGTACGGCCGCATGCTCAAGAAGCCCGCGGGCGAACGCCTGAAGCTGCTGCGCGAGAGCGAAGGACCGCAGGGCCAGTTCCTCTGGGCCATCCTGCGCGACGGCTTCCACTACGCCGCCGTGCACCTGGCCGACATCGCCGAGAGCGCGCGCGACATCGACTTCGCGATGCGCTGGGGCTTCGGCATGAAGCAGGGCCCGTTCGAGCTGTGGCAGGAAGCCGGCTGGGCGCAGGTCGCCAAGTGGGTGCAGGAAGACATCGACGCGGGCAAGGCACTGAGCACCGCACCGCTGCCCAAGTGGGTCTTCGAAGGCCCGGTCGCGCAGGCCGGCGGCGTGCACACGCCTGAAGGCTCGTGGAGCGCCTCGCAGAACAAGTTCGTGCCGCAGCGCAAGCTGCCCGTGCACGACCGCCAGCTGTTCCCCGAGAGCGTGCTCGGTGCCAATGCGGCCGATGCCAACACGGCCGGCACCACGATCAGCGACGAAGGCGATGTGCGCGTGTGGACGCTCGACGGCGAGGTGCTCATCGCGAGCATCCAGTCGAAGATGCACGCCATCAGCCCCGACGTGGCCGAGGCGCTGGGCGCCGCGGTCGACCTGGCCGAAGCCGAATACAAGGGCCTGGTGATCTGGTCGCCCGACGAGGTGTTCTCGGTCGGCGCCGATCTGCAGGCGATGCTGCCGGCCTTCGTGGTCGCGGGCATCGGCGCGGTCGAAGGCGCGGAAGAAGAGCTGCAGAACGTCATGCTCAAGATCCGCTACGCCAACGTGCCGGTGATCTCCGCCGTGCGCGGCATGGCGCTGGGCGGCGGCTGCGAGCTGGCCATCCACTCGGCCAAGCGCGTCGTCGCGATGGAAAGCTACATCGGCCTGGTCGAAGTCGGCGTGGGCCTGATCCCCGGCGCGGGCGGCCTGACCTACATCGCACGCCGTGCGGCCGAGAACGCATCGGCTTCGACGGGCACCGACCTGCTGCCCTTCCTCACCGAAGGCTTCACCGCCGCGGCGATGGCCAAGGTCGGCACGGGCGCGCTCGATTCGAAGAAGCTGGGCTACCTGCTCGACAGCGACGTGATCGTGCCGAACAAGGACGAGCTGCTCTACGTGGCACTGCAGCAGGCCAAGGCCATGGCCGACGCCGGCTACCGCCCGCCGCTGCGCCGCACCTTCCGCGTGGCGGGCCGCAGCGGCGCCGCGACGATCAAGGGCCAGCTGGTGAACATGCGCGACGGCGGCTTCATCAGCGCGCACGACTTCCACATTGCCAGCCTGATCGCGAACGTGGTCACCGGCGGCGACGTGGACGCGGGCTCGCTCGTGACCGAGGAATACCTGATGACGCTGGAACGCAAGGCGTTCTGCTCGCTCATCGTGCACCCCAAGACGCAGGAACGCATCATGGGCATGCTCAGCACCGGCAAGCCCGTGCGCAACTAAGGACAGATTTCATGAGCAAGCAAGTACAAGACGCCTACATCGTCTCCGCCACCCGCACGCCCATCGGCAAGTCGCACCGCGGCTACTTCCGCAACTACCGCCCCGACGACCTGCTCGCGACCACGCTGAAGGCGGCACTCGCGGCAGTTCCCGGCCTCGATCCGAAGGCCATCGAAGACATCATCTGCGGCTGTGCGATTCCCGAATCGCAGCAGGGCCTGAACGTCGCGCGCATCGGCGCGGTCCTGGCCGGCCTGCCCACCAGCATCGGCGGCATCACCGTGAACCGCTTCTGCGCCTCGGGCCTGTCGGCCGTGCAGATGGCGGCGGACCGCATCCGCGTCGGCGAAGCCGACGTGATGATCGCGGCCGGCGTCGAGAGCATGAGCATGGTGCCGATGATGGGCAACTCGCCCTCGCTGTCGCCCTCGATTTTCGAGCGCGAAGGCGACGTGGGCATTGCCTACGGCATGGGCCTCACGGCCGAGAAGGTCGCGCAGCAGTGGAAGGTGAGCCGCGAGGCGCAGGACGCGTTCGCGCTGGCCTCGCACCAGAAGGCACTGGCCGCGCAGGCCGCCGGCAAGTTCGCCGACGAGATCACGCCGATCGAAGTGACCGACCGCACACCGAACCTGGAAACCGGCGAGTCGATCGCCAAGACCCGCACCGTGAGCCTGGACGAAGGCGCGCGCCCCGACACCAGCATCGAAGGCCTGGCCAAGCTGCGCACCGTGTTCGCCGCGCGCGGCACCGTGACGGCCGGCAACAGCTCGCAGACCTCCGACGGCGCGGGCGCGCTGATCCTGGCGAGCGAGAAGGCCATCAAGCAGTACGGCCTCACGCCGCTCGCACGCTTCGTGAGCTTCGCCAGCAAGGGCGTGCCGCCGCACATCATGGGCATCGGCCCGATCGAGGCGATTCCGGCCGCGCTGCGCTATGCAGGCCTGAAGCACGAAGACATCGACTGGTTCGAACTCAACGAAGCCTTCGCCGCGCAATCGCTCGCGGTGATGAACACGCTGGGGCTCGATCCGTCGAAGGTCAACCCGATGGGCGGCGCCATTGCACTGGGCCACCCGCTGGGCGCGACCGGCGCGATCCGCGCGGCCACCGTGGTGCACGCGCTGCGCCGCGAGAAGCTGAAGTACGGCATGGTCACGATGTGCGTGGGCATGGGCCAGGGCGCAGCGGGCATTTTTGAACGCGTCTGATCCGTCCGACCCCGGGACGCCCTAGCAAGGGGCCGCAGAACGAAGGAGACCACGGAATGCAAGCCCTGCAACTGCCGGTCGACGCCGGCGCCCACGTGGCGCTGCGCCGCTACGACCCCGCCGGCGCCCCGCGCGCCAGCATCGTCATCGGCGGTGCGATGGGCGTGCGCCAGTCGTTCTACGAGCCCTTCGCGCACTGGCTCGCGGGGCAGGGCCTGCGGGTCTGGACCTTCGACTACCGCGGCAGCGGCGACTCGCTCGGCGATGCGCCGCTGCGCGGTTTCCAGGCCGACCTGTTCGACTGGGCGCGCGACTACGAGGCGGTGATCGACGCCGCGAAGGTCGCGCTGCCCGACGAACCTCTGTACCTGCTGGGCCACAGCCTCGGCGCGCAGCTGCCGGGCTTCCTGCAGCGGCCCGGGCAGGTCGACGGCCTCGTGAGCATCGCGGCCGGCAGCGGCTACTGGCGCGAGAACGCGCCGAAGCTGCGGCGCAGCATCCTGTATTTCTGGTTCGTGCTGGTGCCGCTGGCGACGCGCCTGTGGGGCTACTTTCCGGGCCGCAAGCTGAAGAAGGTCGGCGACCTGCCGCGCGGCGTGATCCTGCAATGGCGCCGCTGGTGCCTGAACCCGCGCTACAGCGTGGGCGCCGAAGGCGAGCCCGCGCTGCAAAGCTATGCGCGCGTGCGCTTCCCGGTGCTCGCGCTTTCGATGACCGACGACGAACTGATGACGCATGCGGGCACGCGCAGCCTCGTGAGTTTTTATGCAGGCGCGCCGAGCGCGGTCGAGCGCATCGCGCCGGCCGACGTGCAGGCGCGGCGCATCGGCCACTTCGGTTTCTTCCGCGAGCAATTCAGCCAGAGCCTGTGGCCGAGCACGCTCGACAAGCTGCATCGGCTCGCGGCACTGACCGCGCCTGCGGCAGTGCAGCACGCCAACGTCCCGCACACGACTGCGTGACGTCATCCTCCGCAGGCACACTGGCGATCACCATGAGCAGCACGACCCCACACCCCCTCGACAAAGCCCTGGCCCTGCACCACAGCGACATCCGCGTGGGGCACTTCACGGGCACCACGAGTCCCGACTACTGGAACATGGTCGGCCCGTTCGGCGGCACCACCGCGGCGCTCGCGCTGCAGGCGGTGCTCAAGCACCCCGACCTGCTCGGCACGCCCATCGCGCTGACCGTCAACTACGCGGCCGCGCTTGGCGAAGGCGCGTTCGACATCCAGGCCACCGCCGTGCGCACCAACCGCTCGACGCAGCACTGGACGGTGACGATCACGCAGCCCGGCGCCGACGGCACGGCGAACATGACGACCACCGCCACCGTGGTCACGGCCGCGCGCCGCGACACGTGGAGCCAGGCCGACCTCACCATGCCCGAGGCGCCCAAGCCCGAGGCGGTCGATCGCATCCGCATCGGCCCGTCGGGCGTGGCCTGGCTCGAGCAGTACGAGATGCGTCCCTTCAGCGGCGGCATTCCCGCCAAGTGGGACGGCAGCCTGCAGCACAGTGAAACCCGTCTGTGGGTGCGCGACGCGCAGGCACGCCCGCTCGACTTCGCCTCGCTCGCCGCATTGAGCGACGTGTTCTACCCGCGCGTGTGGCTGCGCCGCGCCGCGCACGTGCCCGCGGGCACGGTGTCGATCACCACCTACTTCCACGTCGGCGCCGCCGAGCTGGCCGAGGTCGGCACGGGCTACCTGCTGGGCTGCGCGGCGGGGCAGCAGTTCTTCAACGGCTTCTTCGACCAGAAGGCGCAGCTGTGGAGCGAGAAGGGCGCGTTGCTCGCCACCTCGAACCAGATCGTCTACTACAAGGAATGAACGTCATGGCGCTCACCAAGGCTGCATTGATCGTCGGTGCGGGCGACGCCACCGGCGGCGCCATCGCCCGCCGCTTCGCGCGCGAAGGCTACGCCACCTGCGTCACGCGGCGCAGCCTCGACAAGCTGCAGCCGCTGGTGGCGCAGATCGAGGCCGACGGCGGCCGGGCCCACGCCTTCGCCTGCGATGCACGCAAGGAAGAAGAAGTGGTGGCGCTCATCGAGCAGATCGAATCGACCGTCGGGCCGATCGAGGTGATGGTGTTCAACATCGGCGCGAACGTGCCCGAGAGCATCCTCACCGAGACCGCGCGCAAGTACTTCAAGGTGTGGGAGATGGCCTGCTTCTCGGGCTTCCTCAACGGCCGCGAAGTGGCCAAGCGCATGGTGGCGCGCGAGATGCCCGCAGGCGGCCATCGCGGCACGATCATCTTCACGGGCGCGACGGCCTCGCTGCGCGGCGCGGCCAACTTCGGTGCCTTCTCGGGCGCCAAGATGGCCCTGCGCGCGTTGGCCCAATCGATGGCGCGCGAGCTGGGGCCGCAGGGCATCCACGTCGCGCATGTCGTGGTCGACGGCGCCATCGACACCGAGTTCATCCGCAGCAACTTCCCCGAGCGCTATGCGCTGAAGGACAGCGACGGCATCCTGAACCCGGACCACATCGCCGACAGCTACTGGATGCTGCATGCGCAGCCGCGCGATGCGTGGACGCACGAGCTGGACCTGCGCCCCTGGTCCGAGAAGTTCTGACCGACGCCGCGCTTCGCGTCGCATCGCGGCGCACAGACCCAAGGAGACGACACCCATGACGAAATCCGTCGCGTTCTATTTCGACGTCGGCAGCCCCGCCGCCTACCTGGCCGCCACGCAGCTGCCGCACGTGTGCGCCGACACCAGTGCCGAGCTGGTCTGGAAGCCCATGCTGCTGGGCGGCGTGTTCCAGGCCACGGGCAACCATTCGCCCGCCGAGATCAAGGCCAAGGGCCCGTACCTCACGACCGACCTGCAGCGCTTCGCCAGGCGCTACGGCGTGCCCTTCGTGCACAACCCGCACTTCCCGATCAACACGCTGCTGCTGATGCGCGGCGCCACCGGCGTGCAGATGAAGATGCCCGAACGCTTCGGTGCCTACATCGACGCGGTGTTCCATGCCATGTGGGTCGAGCCGAAGAACCTCAACGACCCCGCGACCGTCGGCGCCGTCTTGCAAAATGCAGGCTTCGACGCCGCGGGCCTGCTCGCGCTGGCCGGCGCGCAGGAAGTGAAAGACCGCCTCAAGGCGGTCACGCAGGAGGCGGTGGAGCGCGGCGTGTTCGGCGCCCCCACCATGTTCGTCGGCGACCAGATGTTCTGGGGCCAGGACCGCCTCGATTTCGTCCGCGAAGCCATCGACGCTTGAGCGCGTCGCCCCCCGTTTTACCTACCCAAGGATCTTTCCATGAGCGACATCCTCGTCCACACCGAAGCCGGCGTGATGACCATCACCTTCAACCGCGTCGACAAGAAGAACTCGATCACCAGCAGCATGTACGCCGCGCTGGCCGACGCGCTCGCCACGGCCGAGAGCGAAGCGGCCGTGCGCTGCGTGCTCATCCAGGGCGACCCGACGATCTTCAGCGCCGGCAACGACATCGGCGACTTCCTCAACGGCCCGGCCTCCACGCAGGAGTCGCCGGTGTTCCGCTTCCTGCGCGGCATCGCCACCTTCCCCAAGCCCATCGTCGCCGCCGTGTGCGGCCCGGCCGTGGGCATCGGCACCACGATGCTGTTCCACTGCGACCTCGTCTACGCAGGCGACAACGCGGCGTTCTCGATGCCCTTCGTCAACCTGGGCCTGTGCCCCGAGGCCGCGTCGAGCCTGCTGGTGCCGCAGATGCTGGGCTACCACCGCGCCGCCGAAGCCCTGCTGCTGGGCGAGCCCTTCATGGCCGAGGCCGCGCTCGAAGTGGGCCTGGTCAACCGCGTGGTGCCGCCGACCGAAGCCAATGGCATCGCCCAGACGCAGGCGCGCAAGCTCGCGGCCAAGCCGCTGAGCGCGCTGATCGAGACCAAGCGCCTGCTGAAGAAGGCGCAGATGCCCGCCGTGCTCGAGCGCATGGGCGAAGAAGGCGCGAGCTTCGGCCGCATGCTGCGCGAGCCTGCTGCCAAGGAAGCCTTCGGTGCGTTCATGGAGAAGCGCAAGCCCGATTTCTCGAAGGTCTAAGCCTTCCGTGGACTTGCCTGCGGACGGTGCCTGCGTACACTGTTCCTCGTGCCTGCTCCAGACATCAACCCGCCCACAGCGCCCGCCACACGGGCGATGCGTGCTACTGAAAAAGTAGCATTCGGGCCGACGCGCCGGCATGCTTTGGGCTTACTCGCGGGCTCGCTCGCGGCGCCCTCGCTGGTGCTGGCGCGCGTGCGGCCGTTGCGCATCGGGGTCATCGGCTCGTGGTCGGGGCCCTATGCGGGCGGCGGGCGCCAGTTCGACGCCGGCATGGCGGTCTGGCTGGCCGACCACAAGCAGCAGATCGCAGGCCGACCGGTCGAGCTGCTGCGCCGCGACGTGCCCGGCAGCGCGCCCGAACAGGCACGGCGCCAGGCGCAGGACCTCATCGAGAGCGAGCGCGTCGACCTGCTCACGGGGCTGGACTTCAGCTCCAACGCCTACGCCGTCGGTACCGTTGCCACGCAGGCGCGCGTGCCGACCGTGATCATGAACGCCGCCTCCTCGGGCATCCCCGGGCGCTCGCCGTTCATGGTGCGGGTGTCGTTCACCATCGCGCAGGTCACGGCGCCGCTGGCGCGCTGGGCGCTGCAGCAGGGGCTGCGCGACGTGTGCACCGTGGTGGCCGACTACGCCTCGGGCGTCGACGCCGAAAGCGCCTTCGTCTCCGGCATCACCGCGGGCGGCGGGCGCGTGGGCGCGATGCTGCGCGTGCCGCTGAACACGCTCGACTACTCGGCCTACATGCTGCGCCTGCGCGAGCTGAAGCCGCAGGCCGTGTTCTTCTTCCTGCCCTCGGGCCAGATGCCGGCTATCTTCCTGAAGTTCTGGCGCGACCGCGGCATGGCCGACACCGGCATCCGCCTGCTCGCGACGGGCGACGCCACCGACGACCACTACCTGGACGGCATCGGCGAACTGGCCGAGGGGCTGGTCACCAGCCACCACTATTCCTTCGCCCACGAGTCGCCGGCCAACCGGCGTTTCGCGGGCGCCTTCGAGACCGAGTACGGCAGCCACCTGCGCCCGGGCTACTTCGCCGTGGCGGCGCACGACGGGCTCGCGGCCATCGACGCCGCGCTGAGCGCGCCGGGCGCGCGCGGCGGCAAGGCGGGCGCCGAGCGGCTGGTGGATGCGTTCCGCGGCCTGCGGCTGGACAGCCCGCGCGGGCCGGTCGAGATCGACGCCCACACGCGCGACGTGGTGCAGTCGGTCTATATCCGCCGCGTGGAGCGGCGCGACGCGCGCTGGATCAACCGCGAGTTCGAGTGCTTCGAGCGCGTGCGCGACGCCGGCATGGGCGTCGCCTGAAGGCGGCTCAGGCCGCCGGCTGTTCGATCGGGCGGGGGCGGCCGTTGTCGTCGATGGCCACGTAGGTGAAGGTGGCCTGCGTCACCTTGATGTACTCACCCTGGGCGCGGAAGCGCTCGGCGAACACCTCGACCGTCACCGTGATGGAGGTGCGGCCCACACGCACCAGCTTCGAATAGAACGAGAGGATGTCGCCCAGCCGCACCGGCTGCTTGAAGATGAACTCGTTGACCGCCACGGTGGCCTGGCGCCCCTTGGCGTAGCGCGCCGGGATCACCGAGCCGGCCAGGTCGCACTGCGCCATGACCCAGCCGCCGAAGATGTCGCCGTTGGCGTTGCAGTCGGCCGGCATCGGGATGACCTTGAGCACCAGCTCCATGTCGGTGGGCAGGCTCTTGAGGGTGGCGGCGGCGGCCGCTGCGGCGGAAGCGGCACTGGAAGGGGAGGACATGGGCACAATCTGAAGCAACAACAACACCCACGATTGTCCCCCATGCGCCGAAGCGGCGAAGCCCTTTCCTCCTCTCCCCATGCGCCCGGCGGCCACCCGCCCGCGCGCTCCGACCGTTCCGACTGGGCGACCCTGCGCCGCCTGTTTCCCTACCTCTGGCAGTACAAGTGGCGGGTGATCGCCGCGCTCGGCTTCATGATCGCGGCCAAGGTGGCGAACGTGGGCGTGCCGGTGCTGCTCAAGAACCTCGTCGACACGATGACGCCCAAGCCCGACATGGCGCAGGCGCTGCTCGTCGTGCCGATGGCGCTGCTCGTGGCCTACGGGCTGCTGCGCTTTTCGACCTCGCTCTTCAACGAGCTGCGCGAGCTGATCTTCGCCAAGGCCACCGAGGGCGCGGCGCGCAGCATTGCGCTGCAGGTGTTCGGCCACCTGCATGCGCTGAGCCTGCGCTTTCACCTGGAGCGCCAGACCGGCGGCATGACGCGCGACATCGAGCGCGGCACGCGCGGCGTGCATTCGCTCATTTCGATGTCGCTGTACAGCATCGTGCCCACCATCATCGAGCTGGCGCTGGTGCTCACCATATTGGGCGTGAAGTTCGATGCGCTGTTCGTGTGGATCACGGGCGCGGCGCTGGTGCTGTACATCACCTTCACCGTGACGGTGACCGAGTGGCGCACGCAGTTTCGCAAGACCATGAACGAGCTCGACTCGATGGCGCAAAGCCGCGCGGTCGATTCGCTCCTGAACTACGAAACGGTCAAGTACTTCAACAACGAAGACTTCGAGGCGAAGCGCTACGACGCCAGCCTCGACCGCTACCGCAAGGCCGCCATCAAGAGCCAGCGCACGCTGAGCATGCTCAACACCGGCCAGCAGCTGCTGATCGCCGTGAGCCTGGTGCTGATGCTGTGGCGCGCCACCTCGGGCGTGGTCGAAGGGCGCATGACGCTGGGCGACCTGGTGATGGTCAACGCCTTCATGATTCAGCTCTACATTCCGCTCAACTTTTTGGGCGTGATCTACCGCGAGATCAAGCAGAGCCTGACCGACCTGGACAAGATGTTCGTGCTGATGGAAAAGGAGCGCGAGGTGCGCGACGCGCCCGGTGCGCAGCCGCTGGCGGGCACCGACTCGACCATCCGCTTCGAGGATGTGAGCTTCGCCTACGAGCCCGACCGCCCGATCCTCAAGCACGTGAGCTTCGAGATTCCTTCCGGCAAGACGGTGGCCGTGGTCGGCCCGTCGGGCTCGGGCAAGTCGACGCTGGCGCGCCTCTTGTACCGCTTCTACGACGTGCAGCAGGGCCGCATCACCATCGGCGGCGAAGACATCCGCGCCGTGCAGCAGGCCAGCGTGCGCCGCGCCATCGGCATCGTGCCGCAGGACACGGTGCTGTTCAACGACACGGTCGAATACAACATCGCCTACGGCCGCCCCGGCGCCACGCGCGACGAGGTCGAAGGGGCGGCGCGCGCCGCGCGCATCCACGACTTCATCGCCGCCACGCCCAAGGGCTACGAGACGACGGTGGGCGAGCGCGGCCTGAAGCTCTCGGGCGGCGAGAAGCAGCGCGTGGCCATCGCGCGCACGCTGCTGAAGAACCCGCCGATCGTGATCTTCGACGAGGCCACCTCGGCGCTCGACTCGGCCAACGAACGCGCGATCCAGTCGGAGCTGCGCAGCGCCGCGCAGGGCAAGACCACGCTGGTCATCGCGCACCGCCTCTCGACCGTGGTCGAGGCGCACGAGATCCTGGTGCTCGAATCGGGCGTGATCGTCGAGCGCGGCACGCACGCCGATCTGCTCGCGCAGCAGGGCCGCTATGCGCAGATGTGGGCTTTGCAGAAGAGCGAAGCAGTGCCGATGCTCTAGCCCGATCATTCACCCCTTCTTTCTTTTCACCGACCCCAGGAGTTCAGACGTGTCGACCAAGATTCCCCTGCTGGTGCTCAACAGCCTCTCGAGCGCCCACCAGGCCCAGATTGCCGAGGTCTACGACATGACCTACGCCTTCGGCGATGCGCAGCGCGCCGCCGCCATCGCCGAGCACGGTAGCAAGTTCCGCGCGGTGCTGACCATCGGCGTCATCGGCCTCACGCCCGCCGAGATCGACGCCATGCCGGCGCTCGAACTGGTCTGCTGCATGGGCGCGGGCTACGAAGGCGTGCCGCTCGAGGTCACGCGGGCACGCGGCATCGCCACCGCCAACGGCGCGGGCACCAACGACGACTGCGTGGCCGACCACGCCTTCGGCCTGCTCATCAGCATCGTGCGCGAGTTCCGCACGCTCGACCGCCTGTGCCGCGAAGGCGTGTGGCGCGAAGCCATTCCGCAGCCGCCGAACGTGTCGGGCAAGAAGCTCGGCATCCTGGGGCTGGGCACCATCGGCCAGAAGATCGCCAAGCGCGCCGCCGCCTTCGACATGGCCATCGGCTATCACAACCGCAAGCCGCGCGAAGGCGCCACGCACCGCTACTTCGACGACCTGAAGTCGCTCGCCACCTGGGCCGACTTCCTGGTGCTGGCCGCGCCGGGCGGGCCGGCCACGAAGCACCTGGTTAACGCCGAGGTGCTCGACGCGCTGGGGCCGCAGGGTTACCTCGTGAGCATCGGCCGCGGCAGCGTGGTCGACACCGAGGCGCTGGCGAAGGCGCTGCGCGAGCGCCGCATCGCGGGCGCGGGCCTGGACGTGTACGAGAGCGAACCCAAGCGCCCCGAGCCGCTCGTCGGCCTGGACAACGTGCTGCTCACGCCGCACATGGCGGGCTGGTCGCCCGAGGCCACGCAGAAGTCGGTGGACCACTTCCTCGCGAACGCCGAAGGGCACTTCGCGGGGCGCGGCGTGCTCACGCCGATCTGATCAGAACCGATCAGGACAAGGCCGGCGGGCGCCGCGCCGCCCAGCCGCAGGCCTGGTCGTAGGCATGGCCCAGCCGCAGCACGTCGAGGTCGGCATGGATCGGCCCGGCCAGCTGCAGCCCCATCGGCAGCCCGCCGTCGCCGAAGCCCGCGCGCACATTGAGCGTGGGCAGGCCGGCCAGCGTGAAGGGCGTGACGATCTCCATCCAGCGGTGGTAGGTGTCGCTCTTCACGCCGTTCACCTCGGCCGGCCAGTGCAGCTCGGCGTCGAACGGGAACACCTGCGCGGTCGGCGCGACCACGAAGTCGAAGCGTTCGAAGAGCTTCAGGAACGCGCGGTACACGTTCGACCGGTAGTGCGAGGCCTGGTACAGCGAGGCGGCGTCCAGGTGCCGGCTTTGCTCGATCTCCCATTGCGCCTCGGGCTTGAGCTGCGCGAACAGCTTCGGGTCGCTCAGGTAGGCGCCGAGTTTGCCGCCCACCAGCAGTTGCCTCAATCGCAGCCAGGCGCTCCAGTTGTGCTCGCGCGGCACGTCCAGCGTGCAGGGCTCGACCTCGCAGCCGATGGTGCGGAAGGTGTCGAGCGCCAGCTCGCCGAGTTCGCGCACGCCCGGCGCCAGCGGCAGCTCCGGCCAGATGCTGCCGAGCCAGCCGATGCGCAGGCCGCGCCCGTCGCCGTCCAGCTGCAGGTCGTCGGGCGAGGGCAGGGCGTGCGGTGACGACAGCGGCACGCGCGTGTCGAAACCCGCCTGCACGGCCAGCAGCCGGGCCGTGTCTTCCACCGTGCGGCCCATCGGACCCTCGCAGCCCAGCTGCTGGAAGAAGAGCTCCTGCTCCGGGTCGCCGGGCACGCGACCGCGCGAGGGCCGCAGGCCGATCACGTTGTTGAAGGCGGCGGGGTTGCGCAGCGATCCCATCATGTCGCTGCCGTCGGCCACGGGCAGCATGCCCAGGGCCAGCGCCACGGCCGCGCCGCCGCTGCTGCCGCCCGCGCTGCGATCGGGCGCGTAGGCGTTGCGCGTGATGCCGAACACCGTGTTGTAGGTGTGCGAGCCGAGCCCGAATTCGGGCGTGTTGGTCTTGCCGATGACCACGGCGCCGGCCGCGCGCATGCGCGCCACATGCAGGCTGTCGGTGCGCGCGGGCGAGCGCGGCGACAGCGGCGAGCCCATCGAGGTCGGCAGGCCGGCGGCGTGGCTCAGGTCTTTCACGGCCAGCGGAAAGCCGTGCATCCAGCCGCGCCGTTCGCCGCGCGCCAGCTCGGCGTCGCGTTCGTCGGCCTCGGCCAGCAACTGGGCGGGGTCGCGCAGGGAGACGATGGCGTTGAAGCGCGGGTTGAGCGCGTCGATGCGGGCGAGCGACGCCTGCATCACCTCGCGGCAGGACACGTCGCGGGCCGCGATCTTGCGCGAAAGTTCGGTGGCGCTGAGCTCAGGCAGGTCGTCGAAAGGCATGGCGCATGCGGGAAAAGGAGGGGGCGCCCAGTATGGCGCGGCGCTCGCATAATCGCCGCGTATGGAAACAAAGTGGCTCGAAGACTTCATCAGCTTGGCGGAAACCCGCAGCTTCAGCCGCTCGGCCCAGTTGAGGCACGTGACGCAGCCGGCGTTCTCGCGGCGCATCCAGGCGCTCGAGGGATGGGCCGGCACCGACCTGGTCGACCGCAGCTCCTACCCCACGCGCCTCACGCCCGCGGGCCAGACGCTCTACAGCCAGGCCATCGAGATGCTGCAGTCGCTGCAGAGCACGCGCGCCATGCTGCGCGGCCACTCGGCCGCCGGCCAGGACGTGATCGAGATCGCCGTGCCGCACACGCTGGCCTTCACCTTCTTTCCCTCGTGGGTCACCAGCCTGCGCGAGCACTTCGGGCCGATCAAGAGCCGGCTGATCGCGCTCAACGTGCATGACGCGGTGCTGCGGCTGGTCGAAGGCAGCTGCGACCTGCTCATTGCCTACCACCACCCCTCGCAGCCGCTGCAGCTGGACGCCACCAAGTACGAGATGGTCAGCCTGGGCGAGGAAACCGTCGCCCCCTGGGTCAAGGCCGATGCCGAGGGCGCGCCGCGCTACCGGCTGCCGGGCCGACCGGGCCAGCCGCTGCCCTACCTGGGCTATGCGCCGGGCGCCTACCTGGGGCGCGTGGTCGACCAGTTGCTGAAAGAGTCGGGCACCGCCATCCACCTCGACCGCGTCTACGAGACCGACATGGCCGAAGGCCTGAAGGTGATGGCGCTCGAAGGCCACGGCATCGCCTTCCTGCCGCAGAGCGCGGTGCGCAAGGAGATCAAGGCGCGCAAGCTGGTGAGTGCGCTGCCGCCCGAGATCGACAGCCTCGAGGCCAAGATGGAGATCCGCGCCTACCGCGAGCGGCCCACCGCGCCGGTCCCGGTGAAGGGCGGCGCCGGCCGCTCGGCGGCCCGGGCCGGGCTGTCCGAAAGCCTGCAGCCCAAGCGCACGGCCGACGCCCTGTGGTCCTACCTGGTCGGAACCCAGCCGCCGCAATGAGCGGGCGAGTGTGAATGGTTGTGAATTTGTGCGCTGCACAATCTATAAGCACCACGCATACGACCCCCCCGCAATCAGCATTGGCGGCCCGGCCACGGCGCCACTACAGTCGCGGCAGTTTTTTTCGGCCGTTGCACGCCGGGGATCGCCGGTCGCTGCTTGCGCCACGCACAGCCGCCCGAATGCCGGGCACAAAGGCTGCTTAGTGAAAGTCGGACAATGCGAAATGTCTGGATTGCACCAGGCTGGCGCCCCGATGGGCGCGGCCGGTGCGAGGCGGGCGGCGATGCCCGTGGAATGCACCGGGTTGGTCCGGGTATCCCGCAAAATGCGAGTGTCTAGAATTTCGTTCTATTTGTTTCAGTCACCCTCAGGAGCTTTTCGTATGAAAAAACAAGTATTGGCATTGGCTGTCGCAGCGCTCGCCACCAGCGGCGCCTTTGCACAGGCCAATGACACCCTGGCCAAGATCAAGGCCTCGGGCACCATCACCGAAGGCGTGCGTGAGTCCTCCGGCCTTTCGTACACGCTCGGCAATGGCCAGTACACCGGCTTCCATTACGACGTCTGCGCCAACATCATCAAGGACCTGGAGAAGGCCGCCGGCAAGAAGCTCGAAGTCAAGTACCAGCCCGTGACTTCGCAGAACCGCATCCCCCTCGTGCAGAACGGCACCGTGGACATCGAGTGCGGCTCCACCACCAACAACGCCACCCGCCAGAAGGACGTGGCTTTCGGCGTGACCACCTACGTCGAAGAAACCAAGATCGTCGTCAAGGCCAACTCGGGCATCAACTCGCTGGCCGACCTGAAGGACAAGACGGTCGCCACCACCACCGGCACCACGCCGCTGCAGACCGTGCGCAAGCAAAAGCGCGCCGAGAACCTGACCTTCAAGGAGGTCTACGGCAAGGACCACTCCGACAGCTTCCTGCTGCTGGAAACCGGCCGTGCCGACGCCTTCGTGATGGACGGCTCGATCCTGGCTGCCCTGGCCGCCAAGTCGAAGTCGCCCAAGGACTACAAGATCCTGAACGACGTGCTGGCCGTGGAGCCCATCGCCATCATGATCCGCAAGGACGACCCGGCCTTCAAGAAGGCCGTGGACGACAGCATCAAGGCCCAGGCCAAGTCGGGCGAACTCGCCAAGCTGTATGACAAGTGGTTCCTCAAGCCGATTCCCCCGGCCAACGTGACCATCAACCTGCCGCTGGGCGAAGCCACCAAGAACGCGTGGGCCAACCCGAACGACAAGCCGGCCGAAGAGTACGTCACCAAGGAATAAGCGCGCGTCGCTGCGTGAATGGACGCCCACCTTTCGCGGTGGGCGTTTCTTTTCAAGGGACGGTTTTTCGAAAAGAAGCTGAAGGAGTAAACACACATGGGAAACTGGGATTGGCAGGTCTTCCTGCAAGACCCCGGGGGGGAATATCCGAGCTACCTGCAATGGATGCTCTCGGCCTGGGGCTGGACGGTGTCGGTCGCGCTGCTGGCGCTGATCGTCGCGCTGGTGCTGGGCTCGCTGATCGGCATCATCCGCACGCTGCCCGACAGTCCGTGGCTGGTGCGCTTCGGCAATGCATGGGTGGAGCTCTTTCGCAACATCCCGCTGCTGGTGCAGATCTTCCTCTGGTACCACGTGATTCCGGCGCTCATCCCCGTGATGAAGGGCGTGCCGAGCTTCATCCTCGTGGTGCTGGCACTGGGCTTCTTCACTTCGGCGCGTATCGCCGAGCAGGTGCGCTCCGGCATCCAGGCGCTGCCCAAGGGCCAGCGTTACGCGGGCATGGCGGTGGGTTTCACCACGCCGCAGTACTACCGCTACGTGATCCTGCCGATGGCGTACCGCATCATCATCCCGCCGCTCACGAGCGAGACGATGAACATCTTCAAGAACTCGTCCGTCGCGTTCGCCGTGTCGGTCACCGAACTCACCATGTTCGCCATGCAGGCGCAGGAAGAAACCTCGCGCGGCATCGAGGTCTACCTGGCGGTGACGGCGTGCTACGTGGTGTCGGCCCTGGCCATCAACCGGCTCATGGCGTTCATCGAGAAGAAGACCCGCGTGCCGGGCTTCATCGTCTCGGCCAGCGCTGGTGGCGGAGGACACTGACATGATGAATCTCGACCTGTCCTTCTACAACTGGGACGTCATCAGCAACTTCGTCATCAAGGGCTTCTACTTCAGCATCATGCTGACGGTGGTGGCCACCATTGGTGGCGTGATCTTCGGCACGATCCTGGCGCTCATGCGCCTGTCGGGCAAGAAGTGGCTCGATGCGCCCGCGGCCCTGTACGTCAACGGCATGCGAAGCATCCCGCTGGTGATGGTGATCCTGTGGTTCTTCCTGCTGGTGCCAGCGTCGTTCTATTCGATGTTCGGTTCGCTCGGCTCGAACTACCGCTCCGAAATCTCGGCGGTGATCACCTTCGTGGCGTTCGAGGCGGCCTACTTCTCCGAGATCATGCGCGCCGGCATCCAGTCGATCCCGCGCGGCCAGGTGAACGCGGGCCAGGCGGTGGGCATGACCTACGGCCAGAACATGCGCCTCGTGGTGCTGCCGCAGGCCTTCCGCAACATGCTGCCGGTGCTGCTCACGCAGACCATCATCCTGTTCCAGGACACCTCGCTGGTCTACGCCATCGGTGCCTACGACATGCTCAAGGGCTTCGAAACGGCCGGCAAGAACTTCGGTCGTCCGATCGAGGCCTACCTGCTGGCGGCGGTCGTGTACTTCGCCATGTGCTACGCCCTTTCCTGGCTGGTGAAACGCCTGCACAAGAAAATCGCCATCATTCGCTGATTGAGTGGCTGAACTGAACCGGAGAGAAACAAATGTCCGAAAAAATGATTGAAATCAAGAACGTCTCCAAGTGGTACGGCCCGGTGCAGGTGCTCAACGACTGCTCGGTGAACATCTCCAAGGGCGACGTGGTGGTGGTGTGCGGCCCGTCGGGTTCCGGCAAGTCCACGCTCATCAAGACCGTGAACGCGCTCGAGCCCTTCCAGAAGGGCGAGATCACCGTCAACGGCATTCCGCTGCACGACCCCAAGACCAACCTGCCCAAGCTGCGCTCCAAGGTCGGCATGGTGTTCCAGCACTTCGAGCTGTTCCCGCACCTGTCGGTGACCGAGAACCTCACGATCGCGCAGATCAAGGTGCTGGGCCGCACGCCCGACGAAGCCAAGACCCGCGGCCTGAAGATGCTCGACCGCGTGGGCCTCATGGCGCACAAGGACAAGTTCCCGGGCCAGCTGTCGGGCGGCCAGCAGCAACGCGTGGCGATCGCCCGTGCGCTGAGCATGGACCCGATCGTGATGCTGTTCGACGAACCCACCTCGGCGCTCGACCCCGAGATGGTCGGCGAAGTGCTCGACGTGATGGTGAGCCTGGCCAAGGAAGGCATGACCATGATGGTGGTCACGCACGAAATGGCTTTCGCCCGCAAGGTTGCGAGCCGCGTGATCTTCATCGACGTGGGCGGCAAGATTCTCGAAGACTGCCCGAAGGACGAGTTCTTCAATCACCCGGAAAACCGTCAGCCGCGCACCAAGGACTTCCTCAACAAGATCCTGCAGCACTGATTCGCTGCCGCACCCAAACAAAAAGCCACGCTGTCCGCAGCGTGGCTTTTTTCATGGGGCTTGATCTGAGGCTCAGGGCAGCCGCGCGATGTGCTCCGTCAGCAGGTCGAAGAACCCCTGCGCATCGCCATCGATGACCCACTGCACGTTGGCCGGCTGCTTCAGGCTGCCGTGCCAGTCGGCCACGGTCTGGCCGAAGCCCATGCCCTCGCGGCTGTCGACTTCGACGTGGATGCGGCGGCCCTGGAACAGGTCGGGCCGCAGCAGGTAGGCCGTCACGGTGGCGTCGTGCACCGGGCCGCCGGGCATGTCGTAGTGGGCCATCTCCTGCGGCGCGTAGGCGTCGAGGATGTCGGCGACGATCGCGCCGGCGCGGTTGCCCAGCTGGCGCAGCCGCGCGATGCGCGCGTCGCTCGTGAGGATCTTGTGCGTCACGTCCAGCGGCAGCATGGTGATCGGCACGCCGCTTTTCAGCACCGCCTCGGCCGCATGCGGGTCGGCGAACACGTTGAACTCCGCCACCGGCGTGATGTTGCCGCCGTTGAAATGCGCGCCGGCCATGAGCACCAGCTCGCGCAGGCCGCGCACGATGTCGGGCGCCTGTTCGAGGGCCAGTGCGAGGTTGGTCTGCGGGCCGAGCATCGCGAGCGTCACGCTGTGCTCGGGCGCGGCGCGCAGCGTGCGCACGAGATAGTCGACGGCATGGCCTTCGGCCAGCGGCACGGCGGGCTCGTGCACGGCCACGCCCGTGAGGCCTTCGCGGCCGTGGATGTTGGCGGCGTAGATGGGCGTGCGCTGCAGGGGCCGTTCGGCGCCCGCGTAGACCGGAAGTTCCGGCCGTCCGGCCCATTCGCAGGCCAGGCGCGCGTTGCGCGAGGTCTTGGCCAGGGGAACATTGCCCGCCACCGTGGTCAGCGCCTGAATCGCCAGCGATTCGGGCGCCGCCAGGGCGAACAGCAGCGCGATCACGTCGTCCGCGCCGGGGTCCGTGTCGATGATCAGGGTGTGCATGGCGACATTGTCATGCCGCCCCCGATCCACGGCGATGCGCGGCTGCTTACTTCGCGCGCGCGGCGATGGCCTTCTCGGCCTTGGCCACCAGGTCGACGCCGACGGTCGACTTCCACTTGTCGTACACCGGGCGCGTGGCCTTCACGAAGGCGTCGCGCTCGGCCGGCGTGAGGTTGGTCACCGTCACGCCCATGGCCGCGATGTCCTTCAGCACCGGCTTGTCGGCTTCGACCAGGCCCTTGCGTGCGATGGCGATTTCCTGCTTGCCGGCGTCGAGCGCCGCCTGGCGCACGATGGCCTGGTCGGCCGGCGTCCACGAGGCCCAGATTTCCTTGTTCACGACGAACACCAGCGGGTCGGCCACGTAGCCCCAGGTGGTGACGAACTTCTGGCCCACCGTGTGCATCTTGAGCACGGTGAACAGGAACAGCGGGTTCTCCTGGCCGTCGACCGCGCCGCTGGCGAGCGCGGGCTGTGCGTCGGCCCAGCTCATCTGCGTGGGGTTGGCGCCCAGCGCGGTGAGCATGTCGGAGTAGATGGGCGAGCCCACCACGCGGATCTTCATGCCCTTGATGTCGGCCGGCGACTTGATCGGCTTCTTCGAGTTGGTGATTTCGCGGAAGCCGTTCTCGCCCCAGGCGAGCGGCACCACGCCGGCCTTGTCGAGCGTCTTGAACATGTCCTTGCCCACCTCGCCCTGCGTGAGCGCGTCGATGGCCGCGTAGTCGGGCATCAGGAAGGGCATGGAGAACAGGTTGAGCTGCTTCACTTGCGGCGACCAGTTGATGGTCGAGCCCACGGCCATGTCGATCACGCCCTGGCGCAGCGCGCTGAACTCGCGCGTCTGGTCGCCTTGAATGAGCGACACGCCCGGGTACAGCTTGATGTTGATGCGGCCCTGGGTGCGCTCCTTCACGAGGTCGGCCCAGATCTTCCCGGCCTGGCCCCACGGCGTGGGCGGGCCCAGCACCAGCGACATCTTGTACTCGGGCTTGTAGGTGGCCTGCGCCATCGCGCCGGTCGAGAACAGGCCGAGCGTGGCGGCGACGGCGGCAAGGCCCAGCAGGGTGCGGCGGAATTTCATGAGAGAGGTCTCCTCTTGGTCTGTCGATGGATCGAAAAAATCAGTAGCCCAGCTTGCGCGGCAGCCAGAGCGCGAGTTCGGGGAAGGCGATCACCAGCACCATCACCACGAACATCGAGAACAGCATCCAGCCCACCCACTGCACGGTTTCTTCCATGCGCACCTTGGCGATGCGGCACGAGACCATGAGGTTGACCGCCAGCGGCGGCGTGAACTGGCCCAGCGCCACCTTCAGCGTGAGGATCACGCCGAACCACACCGGGTCCCACTTGTAGTGCTGCACGATGGGCAGCAACAGCGGCACGAAGATCAGGAAGATCGACACGCCGTCCAGGAACATGCCCACGGTGATCAGCAGCAGGATCAGGAGCGCCAGGATGCCGTACTCGCCCAGCCCCGAATTCACGATGGCGCGCGTGACCGGATCGATGACGCCCAGCGTCGAGAGCGAGTACGCGAAGATGCCCGCCAGCGACACCACCAGCAGGATCACCGCCGACAGCTCGCCCGACTCGCGCAAGATCACGAACAGGTCGCGCACCTTGATCGTCCGGTGGATGCACATGCCCACGAACAGGCCGTAGAACACCGCCACCACGGCCGCCTCGGTGGGCGTGAACCAGCCCGCGCGCATGCCGCCCAGAATGAGCACCGGCGCCGCCAGGCCCCAGATCGCTTCGCGAAAGCTCTTCCAGAACGGCGGGCGCGGCAGCGTCGATTCGAGCGCGCCCATCTTGTGCTTGCGCGCCAGCCACACGGCCGGAATCATCAGCGCCAGGCCGGCCATCACGCCGGGGATCATGCCGGCCGCGAACAGCGCCGGCACCGAGGCGCCGGGCACCAGCACCGAGTACACGATGAACGCGACCGACGGCGGAATCAGGATGTCGGTGGCCGCCGCGGCGCCCACCACGCTGGCCGAGTACGCGGCCGGATAGCCGGCGCGGCTCATGGCCGCGATCATCACCGCGCCCACGGCGGCGGCGTTGGCCGGGCCCGAGCCCGAGATGCCGCCCAGGAACATGGCCACCGCAATCGCCACCAGCGGCAGCATGCCGGGGCCGCGGCCCACGATGGCGATGGCGAAGTTGACCAGGCGCAGCGCCACGCCCGAGCGGTCGAAGATGGAGCCCACCAGCACGAACATCGGAATCGCCAGCAGTGGGTACTTGCCCAGGCCGGCGTAGAAGTTCTGCGGCACGGCCAGCAGGCCGAACCACTGGGCGTCGGCGTTGGCCAGCGCAATGCAGGCGGCGCCCGCCAGTCCGAGCGCGGCGCCGATGGGCACGCCCACCAGCATCATGAGCACGAAGGCGACGAAGAGCAGGGTGGCGATCACTTGGCGTCGCCCTTCTTGCTGTCGCTGTCGTCAGACTTGTAGTTGGTCTTGCGGCCACGGCGCACCATGAGGCCGATGGCGCGCCCCGCGATCGCGAAGGACACGATGGGCAGCCAGATCGAATACCACCAGGCGGGCAGGCCGATGCCGGGCGTGGTTTCCTCGAAGCGGTAGTCGTCCCAGACCATGCGGATGCTGAGCGCGCCGATCAGCGCGAACAGGATGGCGATCATCAGCGCGCCGAACTGGGCCAGACGCTTGCGCCGCGCCATGGAGCCGCTTTCCGAGAAGTACTCGATGCGGATGTGCCGGTCGCGCGCCACGGCGGCCGAGCCGGCCACCAGCGCCAGCATGATCATGAGGAACACCGAGAACTCTTCCGTCCACGCGAAGGACGAGTCGGTGAAGTAGCGCACGATGACGTTGGCAAACGTGATGAGCGCCAGCGCGCCCATGATGAGGACCGTGAGCCAGTCTTCGATGGCGAGGGGAACCTTGGTGGGTTCGTCGGCGGCTTCGATGTCGGGGGGGAGGGGACTGGCGGCGTCCAGCGTGGGGCCGGACTCGGGAGGAGTTGTCATCGCAGGAAAGGGCAGCTGAGGCAGGCGCCAGGTCACCGGGCGGACGCCGGGACGCGATCCGTACACCTTGACAGGCGAGCAGCGCTCGATGCTAGGGGGTCAATGACCATTCATATATCGGGGGTTTCCTTAGCTGTCGCGGTGCGTTGACGGCTTTGGTCGGGGGCCTTCGGGGTGCGTGCACAGGACACCGGGTACTCCCCTCCGCGAATGTCCCCCGCCTTCGGCTCCTCCTTGATTTCGCTGCGGGGAGCACCCGGCGCCCTGTGCACGATGACTGCGGCTGTGGGGTTGGCGGTTCGACCGCTGTGGTGGATTGCAGATGGATGTGCGGGGCGTACCACTGAGCTTTCGTGAGAGGCGAGCGGTGGGCAGGCTGAGGTCCGAAGGACCGGTGTCGGTCGCGGTCGACTTTGGTATGACTGCGTTCAATGTTCGCGTCAGACTGCGCGCTGCCTTTCAGTTACGACGTCTGACCGTCGCCTTCAGATCCATAGCTGAAGTTAACCTGCAGCCCACAGAAGCGTCGAAGGCTTCTGGAGCCCTTCATAATCAAAATCTGCCCCCCGCTTGTTTGAGATACCGACCTTTCGTCATGGATAAATTCTTGCTGCAACAGCAGGTGCTGGAACGGCTCGCCGAAGACCTGCTGCAAGCCGAACAGGCAGTGCGGGCAGCCCATGAAACGGCGACTCACGAAGAGAACATCGCCGAAAACAAATACGACACATTGGGACTCGAAGCCGCCTACCTGGCCACCGGCCAAGCTCGGCGCGCCGAAGCCATACGCCAGGCGATGGCCAATTGGCGCCAATTCCGCCCGCGCCCCTACGACGCCAGCATAGGAATACGGCTCGGCGCACTGGTCTGCCTGGTCGATTCCGACGACAAGCAGCAACAGCTCTTTCTCGGCCCGGATGGGGGCAGCATGACGTTGGTCAGCGGCACTCAGCTTGTTCAGGTCATCAGCGGCGAAGCCCCTTTGGGTAGGGCAATGCTGGGCAAATGCGAGGGTGATGAGGTGTCGATACAGGTCGCTCCAATCCGACAGCAGTTTGAGGTGCTGCGGGTTCTTTAAGCCGCGACTGGACGGAAGCGGCGCGCGTGACGTTGAGAGTCAGTCGAAGGCGGCGGACCTCGACCTGCATGGACGCTAACTAGGGTCTCGACGAACGTTCCTCGAAGATGGGCCCCGATTTTCCAGTTGTAGATTTCAGCTGCGCGTTGGCGAGATCTCCAAGACTCCTGATAGCCCCTTCCAAGCGCGGGTCGCCGAGATACCCGTAGTTGATGCGCAGGTGCCGGGTGTATCGGCGGTCGGCTGAAAACAAATGGCCCGGCGCTACGCCTATGCCGAGCCGAAGAGCGTCCTGGTGCAGTGCGAGCGAGTCGACACCTTCTGGCAGCGCGAGCCACAGGAAATAGCCACCCTCGGGGCGCGTGACCCGCGTTCCAGTTGGAAAGTATCGATCGATAAATCGCAAGCATGCAGCCTGCTGGCGGCTGAGCGAATGCCGCAGGGCGCGCAGGTGACGATCGAAACTCTTGTGTTGCAGGTACTCCTGCAACGCCAGTTGCGAGGGGAGTGCCGTCGCCAGCGAGCTCATCAACTTGTTCCGACCCAAAGTGGCTGCAAAGCGACCGCCCGCTACCCAACCGATGCGATATCCGGGTGCCAGGGATTTCGAGAAAGAACTGCAGTGCAGCACCCAGCCATCCCGGTCCCAGGCCTTGGCTGGTGGCGGTCTCCGAGCCCCATGCGCGAGCTCGCCGTACACGTCGTCTTCGATCAGCGGTATGGCGCGGGTGGCGAGCATGCTGACCAGTTGCTCTTTGGCTGCGTCGCTCATGGTGCAGCCCATTGGATTCTGGAAGGTCGGCATGAACCAGCAGGCCTTCACCGGATGCTGGTCGATCACGCGAGCAAGAGAGTCGAGATCTACGCCTGTTCGCGGGTGGGTCTCAACCTCGACCGCGCGAAGACCGCGGCGCTCCAGTGCCTGCAACGCACCATAGAAGGTTGGCGTTTCGATCGCCACGAGGTCGCCTGGCTGCGTCACCGATTCGAGCGCAAGATTGAGGGCTTCCATCGCCCCGCTGGTGATGACCAGTTCAGACGCAGGAACATCCATCCCGACGCTGCCGTAACGCAGGGAGATCTGATGGCGCAATTGGACGTTTCCTGGTGACAAATCCTCGACGGTCTGCCAAGGATCCATCCGCTTGAGCGCTCGCGTCAGGCCGGCGGCAAGTTGCTCGAAGGGAAACAGTTCTGGCGACGGAAAGGCCGAGCCGAGCGGGACCATATCGCGCTCGCGAGCCTGCGCAAGGACCTGAAAGACAAGCGACGAGACGTCGACCGACATGGACCGCAGGACAGGCTCGCTGGCGGCGAGTTCGTTGGTCGGCATTTCCGCGCCTGCTCGAACGAAGTATCCCGACCGCTGCCGAGCTTCGACAAGTCCTTGCGCCTCCAGCAGGTAGTAAGCAGAGAACACGGTGGACGCACTGATGCCCATTTGCGACTTCAGTTCGCGCACGGAGGGAAGGCGATCGTTCGCCTTCAGGCTACCCGCGCGAATACGCTGAGCGATGTTGTCGGCAAGCTTCTCGTAGCGGTTCATGGGCATCTCTTTCTGATACGGTCGTTCTGGACCGCTTCAGAGATTGTCATATCAGACGTCGACCCGTCCCGGCGCGACTACCGGCCTCCTTGCATCTGATACGGAAATTTTCAGCTGATCTGGTTCTGTACGTATCAGCCTGGAAGATGAACACTCGACAGCACGATGAGAGTGCTTCTGTGGTGCAGGCAGACTGCTCCGCCTTTCGACCCATGTCTTGCGTGCCTTTCGACGCGCCTTGCGGACGCCCATTTAGCTCACCGCAACCGTTTCGTTAGATTGATTGAATTTCCGTTTCTTCATCGGTCTATTGAGCTAATCGCCGCACTCGGGCACTTCGCCGTCCGTCACCATTGATATCCCTTCAATCATGAATTCAATCCCTATCTCTTTTGTTATCTTCAAGGTTCTCGTGCTCAGCGTGGGCATGTATTTAGCCGTCAAGTGGCATTACGAACGGGGACAGAAGGACAAGAATCAGAAGACAGCTGCAGTGGTACTGACATCCATCAAGGTGGGCGGGGCGTTCGTCGCTTCTGCGTTCCTCGTGCTCTTCCTCACCTTTGAATTTTGCAATTGGATGGGTCTGGACCTGGCCATGCAGTGATTGGAAGTTTTCGGTCGATAGCCCGGATACGGTGCGACTGACGGCACGACCCTTTCAGAGACGGGCACCGGCACGATGGCGCGGTATTTGGCTGGCATGCCGACGTGCGAGGCGAGCTCGCCGATGGCAAAGTTCTCACCCAGAATTCATGTCAAGTGATCGCCCGGCTGCATCGTCTCGCTGTGATTTGTCAGTGCGCCGAGAGCAGATACTTCATGCCCTGCGTGAAGCCACGCGGCGCGACGGTGAGATGGTCCTCGTCGTTCAGGACCGCTGACTTCAGCTTCAAGCTTGGGTACTTTCTGCTCTGTAGCGTCGTCTCCAGCGTCTGGTTGTCGGCAACCATGTCTACCGTCTGGTTGTAGCGCCGAACACCTTTGCGCAGCGCCTCATAGGCGCCGACATAAAGATAGACATTCGCCTTCAGGTCCCGATTCTGTTTGGCGTAGCTCGCTTCGAGCTTCAAGGCATGTCGCTTGTCGTACCAGAGAGATGGGCTGCCGAGGATATAGCCGCTGAACAAGCCGGGCTCGGTGAAAAGGATCTGCATCCCAAGCAGGGCGCCGTAGGAGTGACCGAGAAAGATTGTTCTGGCCGGGTCGGCCCGGTAGCGAGCGGCGATGAACGGCTTTACCTGGTTGCGCAGATATTCTTGATAGGCGCGCGCCTGACCGTGGACCGCATTGGCAGGCGCGGTGCTGGGGCCGTTCGGTGTCGGTGTGTAGTCGCGCTGGCGGCTGACCGCGCCGTCCTCGCCCTTTGCGTAAGACAGGCCGACGAGGATGAATTCCTCGATCTGAGGTCCTTCGACGTTCAGGCGGCGCCCCAACTGCCGGACGATCGGGAAAGCGTAGTCGGCGTCAGTCACATACAGCACGGGGTAGCGCTGGCGCGGCTGCTTCGCATAGGACGGCGGCAAAGCAATGAAGACTTGGTAGCCGCGGCCTGAAACCGGATCGGGCACGTCCCATACCTCGCTGTCGACAACCTCGTAAGGCCGCCCCTCGCCGGGCTGCACCTTGGGCGTCGTTTGGGCCTGGGCGTGTGCCGGATCGCCAGAGATGCCGAAGCTGGCGATGAGGGCAACCAGCAAGGCATTCAGAAAACGTTGTTGCATGTGATGAGGTCTTCGCAGGTCGGAGGAAATTCTGGTGCAGACCGAGAGGATGGCTTTCGTTCGACACCTGTCCCACGAGACAGGCCTGCACGCCTGGCTATCTCGCGAATGCACAACCATTCATTTCATTTGCATCTTTTACTCAGAGCAAATCAGCCGGCGCATCATGCCTTGTGCATGTCGTATGGATGCACTTTGGGTCTCGGCTCGACCCACCCGGCCGCTCCGGTATCCAACTACTTCAATTGGAGACCCAAATGAAAAAATTCATTCCCAGCGCCATCGCCAGCCTCCTGATCGCAGGGGCAATCTTGCCGGTCGCCGCCAAGGAGAAAGTCGTCGACCGGAGCATCACGGAAGCGGAAGTCCTGGGGGCCCAGCAGGCCTGGTGCAAGGCGCTGGTCGACATCAGCGCCGCGAATTCCAGCGGAGGGCAGCCGGCCGCCAGGGCGCTGGCCGAGAAGGTCATCGACAGCGCCTACGCCTACCAGCTGGGCGCAGTGCTGTTCAAGCCGACGCTCACGACATCGCCGCAGACCTTTCGCACCGCTCGCGACGGCGCGCTGGCGTACTTCGTGGGCGGCAACCCTGCCTTTCCCAACGACACCGGCTTCGCCCTGAAGGGCTGGACGAAATGCGAGATTGCCAACACTGCCGTGCTCATCCACGGCGACGTGGCCAGCACGCTGGGTAACGTGCTATTCACCGACCCGGACGGCAAGGTCACCACGGTCGACAAGACTTGGACGTTCGTGAAGGACGGTGCCGGCAAGCTGCGCATCGTCGTGCATCACTCGTCGCTGCCGTACGCTGGCCGTTGAACACCGCGTTCGAGTGCCGGCAGGCCCAGGCTCTAGGGCGGCGCCTTCAAGGGGCCTTCATCTGGTGATGAAGGCCCCTCGGAGGACCGTCATTGGCGGCTCCAAGGCGCGAATCGGTGGCAGCACGCCGTCGTAGCGCTCGACCTGCACCGTAGTGCGTTGCCCCGTGCAACCCTGCGCCAGCGATGAGGTGCCGATGTCGTGCGTCAACACATTGGGGTTGCCGTGCAGGCTTGCACTTCGAGCGGCAGTGGCCAGAGTGGCTGAACGCCTGTCCGTCTTGGGTCAGTAGGCACCCATGTAGTCGCGCTTGCCGATCTCCATACCGTTGTGGCGCAAGATGGCATAGGTGGTGGTCACGTGGAAGAAAAACTGCGGCAGTCCATAGTGCAGAAGGTATGCGCTTGCGGTCAGCTTCTTTTCCTTGGGGGTGCCGGGGCGCAATACGATCTCGCGGCTCTCGCTGGAATCGAATTGCTCAGGCTTGAAGGAGCCGATATGGGCCAAGGCTTTGGCGATCAACGCTTGCAGGTCGGCGAAGCTGACCTCGGTGTCGGGCCAGGACGGCACCTCGGCACCCGCCAGGCGGGAGGCAATGCCCTTGGAGAAGTCTGCGGCGATCTGTACCTGACGTACCAGTGGAAACATGTCAGGGAACAGCCGCGCCTGCAGCAGCGCGTTGGGATCGATATTTTTCTGCGTCGCCTGGTCTTCGGCCTTCTTGAGCACGTCGGACAGGGCGCGCAGCATCTGCTGCATGACGGGAACGGAGGCGTTGTACAGCGGGCTGGTCATGGTGAGTTCACTTCAAAAATTTTGGGCACGATGGCCGGAGTTGGCGTGGCAGAGGCCCTGCCGACCATGCAAGGCTAACAGCACAGGGCGAACTGAATCGCCCCGGCTTTTGTGGCCAGCTTTTCTTCCCGCTGGCAGTCGGAGCAGCCGCGTTGAAGGGCAGTTCACTGGCAAGAAGTGGACGTCAATTGCAGGTGCACGACAGACCGCGATCGCTGGATAGCAGTCGGTCGACCTCTCGCATCGAAGGACCGCTTCGGGCCCTGAGCGGCCTCTTGGATCCTAAGATTGCGTGCCCCAAACCGGACACACGCACGCGGACACCTCACCTGCACGTCGGTTCCGACTCGCACCTCTTACTGGCAGTGCCCGCCCGACGTTTTGCTCGGCTGATAGGCACTGCGAAGATTGGGCGCGCCACTGCATGGCCAGCGCGATACCGAAGAGGTTCTCGAACAGCCCGAGGATCGACTCGCCAGGAGGAGCGTGCATGACAGGCTTCGGTGTGTGGAAGCCCGCCGAGCGGCCGGCAGCGACTCGTCCGTTGATGGGCGGCACGATCAGATCGTCTCCCGCATCATCAATTTCCATCGTCACTCATGGCGGTCAGGGCCAACTCATTCGGCCGCAGGGCATTGGGCAAAGCGATCGATGCGCGTCTGGTCAAGCAGGATGGCTGTGGGCGTCCGAAGTCACGGCCGTGTGGTCCTGCAGCGCACCAAACCGATAGTCAGAGGGGGCAGGCAAAAAAGAACTCCTGTGATGCGTGTCATGGGGCCAGGTCGATCTGGACCCGATGATCGTGTATCCGGACCGGGTAGACGCGCACACCGAAGCCCGGGGCTCCGCGCATGCAGCCGGTGGCCAGATCGAAGCGCAGCCCGTGCGCACGGCAGCTCAGCGCGCCGCCATCGAGCTTGCCGGTGACCAGTGAGGCGCCCTGGTGCGGGCAGCTGTCGGCCAGCGCGTAGACGTGCTCGCCGACGCAAAACAGCGCGATCTCGTGGCCGCCGGCACGCAGCAGGCGACGCGCGCCGTCGCACACCTCCTCTGCGGCCATGGCGTCGATCCACTGCGACATCGCGGCAACCTCAGGCGCCGCGATGACGTCATGAACGACGAGCTCAACGGACGCGGTGCTGTTCGGGGCTTCCACTTCCGTCCTCCGAGAAACTTCCACTCATGCGTTCCCACTCCTTCATTGCGACACCCCAAGGAGGCGCATACAGACACGCAAGAAACTTCTCAAGCATCGCAAACATCTCAAACCTCTCTTTAGTCTCAGTTGGCATCGGGGCCTTGGCCGAACCTTCAGCGGCAAGCCGCAAGTTGTGTGTCAGGCAGGCTTACGTCATCAACAAGAGGGTTTGCGGCGCGCTCAGCATCACGCTGGTAGGTACGAGAACCGATCACCAGCATCCAGGCGGCAGCAATCCCGAACACCGGTGTCACTGCCAATGCCGTCTGCAGCCCGAAAGCGTCGGACAGTGCGCCCGCAATGAGTGGTCCCATCGCCATGCCCAGCAGGTTCTGCAGCAAGCCGAGGATCGACGCGCCAGTGACGCGGAAGCCGGGGTGAATGACGTTGATGACAATGGCGGCAGCAGGGCCGGCGGTACAGGTCGCGAAGAAGCCACCAAGGGCAAACAGTCCGAACTGCGCCTGGTTGGATAGGTGAACGCCGAGCAACGGCAGCCCGAACGCGGCGCCAAGGACCGCTGACGAGACCACGCACAGCACGCCCATCGAAAGCACCCGGCCGCGCGGATAGCGCTTTCCGAACATGTCACATACAACGCCCCAGACCACGCTGCCGAGCGCACCGCACAGCACGACAAGCGCGGCATGAATCCCTGCCTGTGCAGGCGCGACCCCATGCACGCGATTCAGGAAGCTTGGCAGCCAGGCCCACATCGACGACAGGACGATGAGTTGCACGGCGCTCCCACAGCCCACCCACATCAGCGTTGGTGACCGCTTCACGGTCCCGAAGGCCGCACGGATGACGCCGCCAGCTGAGCGCGTGGAACCCTGGGATTGCGTACCGACGTCGACCGTGTGGTAGTCGCGTACCTTGATGTAAAGCAGACTCAGCACCAGGCCGGGAATGCCGACCACGCCGAACGCCGCCTGCCACCCCCAGCGCGCCGCGATGATGCCGCCGAGCGCGACGCCCAGCACCGAGCCCACGGAAGCGGCTGCCATGAAGCTGCCGAGCAGAGCGCTGCGCATCCGGTCGGGGAAGTGGGTCGCAATCAGTGCGGCGCCCACCGCACCGTAGCCGGCCTCTCCGACACCGACCATGGCGCGCGCCGCCAGCAGCGAGCCGTAATTCCGGGTGAACATGCACGAGATCGAGGCGATGCTCCACACCGTGGCCATCGCCACGATGCTCTTGACGCGGCTCACGCGGTCGGCAACGAGCGAGACCGGAAGCGCACAGGCGGCGAGGACGATCGACAGGGCCGAGACCAAGCCGCCGAGTTGCTTGTCCGACAGGCCCCAATCGGCCTTCATGTACGGGAACAGTGAAACGATGACCTGGCGATCGATGTAGTCGAAGAGCATCAGGCCGATGGTCATCGCGTAGGCGAACCACGCCTGGCGCGGCCCGAACAGATAGCCGTCGTTCGGCCTCGAGTTGGAAGTAGTCTGGATATTCACTGTCTTGTCTCCAATTTGGAATCTCTTTTTTGCCTCGGCGCCTATGCGCCCCAGCGCACCATCGCCAGCACGAGGGCCGCGAGGAAAATGGTTTCGCCGACCATCAGCACGACGGGCTTCAGGCCCACCTGGACGATTTCGCGCCACTGCGTCTTCATGCCGCTCGCGGCAATCGCCGCCACCAGGCAGGCGCGCGAAAGATTGCCTCCGAACTCGGCAAACGCATGCGGCAGCAAGCTGCTGCTGTTGACCGCGACCAGGACCACGAAGGCGACGATGAAGCCCGGCAGCAGCGGCGGGCGCTGCCCTTGTGCCGCGGCGCCACGCGGGCGGGTCAGCAGCACGGTGAGCAGGATCACCGGCATCAGCATCGCGACGCGGGCCAGCTTGACGAGGGTGGCGACGTCGCCGGTTTCCTTCGACATGCCATAGCCGGCGCCAACCACCTGCGCGACGTCGTGGATCGACGCGCCGAGAAAGGTGCCGGCCAGCCGCGCGTCCAGGCCGATGGCCTTCGCGAGCATCGGATAGACCACCATGGCCAGCGCCGAGAGCACGGAAATGCCCACGATGGTGAACATCAGCGCGCGCTCCTTCTGCGGGTGCGAGGGCAAGGCCGCCGCCAGTGCCAAGGCGGCCGAGCCTCCGCAGATCGCGGTCGCGCCTCCGCTCAGCAGCCCGAACAGGTGCGTGAAGCCCAATGCCCGCGCGGCAAGAATCGATACCGTGATCGTGGCAACGATGGCGACCAGCGCGAGCAGTACCGGAGGCCAGCCGAGTCCGACGATCTGGTCGAGGGTGATCTGCAGTCCCAGCAGCGCGATACCGACCCGCGACAGCTTGCGCGCCGTGAACTCGATGCCCGGCGCGCAGGGGCCCTCGGTGGCCAGGAAGTTCATCGCCATCCCGAGGAGCAGCGCCAGCAGCATCGCGGACGCTCCGTAGTGCTGCGACAGGAAGCTGGCCGCGGCCGCGACGACGCCGCAGGCGAGTAGGCCGGGAAACAGCGCACGGCCGCGCCTCGACCAGACGGCCGCGCAAGTCATGGTGGGCATGGCTCTTTCCGGATTCAGGCTGTGGGCAGTCGGTAATCCCGGAACGTCTCGCGCAGCTGGTTCTTCAGCATCTTGCCGGTGGCGCCCAGCGGAATGCTGTCGACGAATGCCACGTCGTCCGGCGTCCACCACTTGGCGATCCGGCCGTTGTAGAAGTCCAGAAGTTCCTCGCGCGTCACCTCGGCGCCGGGCTTCCTGGCCACGACCAGCAGCGGGCGCTCGTCCCACTTCGGGTGCGCGACCCCGATGCACGCGGCCATCGCCACCGCCGGGTGGGCCATGGCGATGTTCTCCAGGTCGATCGATCCGATCCACTCGCCGCCGGACTTGATGACGTCCTTGCTGCGGTCGGTGATCTGCATGAAGCCGTCGGCATCGATCGTCGCGACGTCGCCGGTCGGGAACCAGCCCTGGACCAGTGGGTCACCGCCCTCGCCCTTGAAGTAGTTGGCAATCACCCAGGGACCGCGCACCATCAGCTCGCCCGAAGCCCGGCCGTCGCGCGGGAGTTCGCCCCTGTGCTCATCGACAATCTTCATGTCGATGCCGTACAGCGAGCGCCCCTGCTTGGCCTGCAGCGCCCGGCACTGCGCCGCGTCCAGCCCCACATGTTTGCCCTTGAGCTTGCTCAGCGCGCCCATCGGGCTCAGCTCGGTCATGCCCCAGGCGTGGATCACCTGGACGCCGTACTTGTCCTCGAAGGCGTCCATCATGGCCGGTGGACAGGTCGATCCGCCGATGACGGTGCGCTTCATGGTGCTGAACTTCAGGTTGTTGGCTTCGACGTGCGTCAGTAGGCCCTGCCAGACGGTCGGCACGCCTGCCGCCATGGTCACGCCTTCGGTCTCGAACAGCTCGTGCAGCGACTTTCCATCCAGCCAGGGGCCGGGGAACACGAGCTTGGCGCCGACCATGCACGCCACATAGGGCAGACCCCAGGCGTTGACGTGAAACATCGGCACGACCGGCAGGATCGTGTCACGCGAGGAGCAGTCGAGCGAGTCCGGCAATGCGGCAGCGTAGGTGTGCAGCACCGTGGACCGGTGGCTGTACAGCGCGCCCTTGGGGTTGCCGGTGGTGCCCGAGGTGTAGCACAGCGACGAGGCGGTGTTTTCATCGAACACCGGCCAGGTGAATTCCGGGGAATGCGCGTCGATCAGGTCCTCGTAGCACAAGAGGTTCGGGATCATCGACGCCACCGGCATGAAGTCGCGGCTGGTCATGGCAACGAATGCCTTGATGGTTTTCACGCGCGAGGCGATCGCCTCCACCAGCGGCAGGAACGTGAGATCGAAGAACAGCACCTTGTCTTCGGCATGGTCGGCGATCCACACGACCTGGTCCGGATGCAACCGAGGATTGAGCGTGTGCAGCACGGCGCCGGAACCCGACACTGCGTAGTACAGCTCCATGTGGCGGTAGCCGTTCCAGGCGAGCGTCGCGACGCGATCGCCGAAGGCGATGCCATTGGCGGCCAGCGCATTGGCCATGCGGCGCGAGCGCTGGGCGAGATCGGCGTACGTCTGGCGATGCAGGTCGCCTTCGACGCGGCGCGAGACGATTTCCTGGTCGCCGTGGTGGCGCTCCGCATGATTGAGGAGCGTCGAGATCAGCAGCGGCTGCTGCATCATGTTTGCGTTCATGGTGGTTGTCCTCTTACCAGCGGGTGGATACGAACCGGCCGGTCACGGCCGCATCGATGAGATCGGGAACCGCACCGAAGTGCCAGCCCTGGCCGAAGCCGCCACCGAGCTTGACGTACTTGAAGCTGTTCGTCGCGATGTTGAGGTCGTGGCTCCAGGTGCGCACCGGGTTCATGCCCATGCACGTGGAGTGATAGATCTTTCCGCCCGCGTCTTCGATGAGCTTGGCCTCGCCGTTGTCTCTGGCCATGTGGTACGACGGCGTGTCGGTCTGCACCCACATGTGCACGTTCGGGCTCACCTTGCGGCCTTTGATCAGGCCAGCGATCTGGCGAATCTCGTGGTACGTCAGGTGCGGGCAGCCGAAGACGACGATGTCCACCTTGTCGCTCTTGGCCGAGTCGAGCTTGCGGTAGTACTCCCGCACGTCGTCCAGCGTCACGATGTGCTTCTCGACGTTCGCCGGGACCTTGCCGCCGAACGCGGCTTCCAGCGTCCGCGACTCGGGCAGGGCCGAGCCGATGATGTGCAGCATCGGGTCGTTCATGCCCGCGGAGACGCAACCCGACAGGCACTTGCCGGCCGTCGGGCTCAGGAGCGGGGGCATGTTGACGACGGCCGGGATGCGGTTGCCGCCCTTTTCGGCAATGACGGCGCCCAGGGCCGCCCAGTCCGCCGGGTCCGTCACCTTCTCCTTGACCTCGTCGGTCAGCTCGACGATCACCTTCGCGAGCCGGTTTTCATCGAGCAGCATGCCGTATTTGGGCAGGTAGCCGGTATAGCCGGCATACACGGTGTTCACCGTGCTCTCGCGGTTGCTGCGCGCGCCGACGAAGGTGTTCAGATAGGCGGCGACGCTGGACTCGGAGGAGGCGCAGAACTCGCCGTACCTGGGCGTGCGGGTGGTGAGGTGCGAATTGCACGACTGCGACATGATCCAGCCGTGCTCTTTGAGCGCGTCATGGCCGCGCACATAGCCGTCGTAAATGTCCTTGGGCAGCTTGTAGCTGCCGTCGCCCCAGGAGAAGTTCCACGGATAGCCTTCTTCCTCGTACTTGTCGATCTGGACGAGGTACGGGTCGTTCAGGCAGATCGTCTTGCTCTCGTCGGCGACGCGGGCATCTTTGATCTCGATGAATTTGTCGTACAACGGACTGTGACCCATGTCGAAGGTTGAGAGGTCGGGGTGCGACCGGTCCTTCATCTCTATCGGGCAGACGTTCAGGACGAAGGACAGCGGCACCATCTCCTCGGCGTCGACAGCTTTGCCAAAATCCACCAGCTTTTCCAGCGCGAAGCGCCGTGCCTCGCCATACTTTCCATCCAGCATCTCCTGCTGGGTTCGATCGAGCTTCATATATTCCTCGTGCAATTCAAAGGGGGTTCGCGGGACCAGGCATCAGGCCGATGCTTTGCGCGTGATCGTGACGGTGGCTTCCTTGCCGACTTCGTCGGCGCGGATCTCCACCCAGTCACCGGTGCGGATCTCCTGGATGGGGTCGCCGTCCAGGCTGTCCACCGCGGGGATCTCGCCGGCGATGGCGCCCGCGATGTCGATGTCGTGCACGTTGCGGCAGACGATGCCGGTCGGGCCGACCTTGGACACCTGGCACTTGTAGTACAGGCCCACCGAGCCCAGCGTCGTGCCGGACACGGTCGGGTACACCACGATCTTGCCCTTCACGCACTGGCCGTTCAGTGGGTTCTCGTACGCACCGATGATTCCGCCGTCGTTGGTGACCGTGTTGAAGCCCCAGCCGAATCGCATTTCGCTGACGAGGGCCTCACCGCTTGCCCGCCCCTTGGCGCGGGCAATGCCCTTCAATACTTTCACTTGGTCCATGTTTGTCTCCTTGTTCTCTAACGTGTTCAGATCAACATGCCGCCGTTGGGCGAGATGACCTGTCCGGCCAGGTAGTGCTCGCCCGCCAGGTGCACCACCGTGGCGGCGTACTCTTCGGGGGTGCCCATCCGTCCGGAGGGCACGAGCTGCATGAAGCGATTGCGGCCTTCCTCGCCCATCGTCTGCAGGATCGCGTCGACCTCCTGCGTGTGGACAAGGCCAGGTGCCATCACATTCACGTAGATGTTGCTGCCGGCGACCTCCGCGGCGACCGCCTTGCTGAAGGCGATCACCGCCCCCTTGGTTGCGCTGTAGTGGGGGCTGTGGGCGGACAGGCCCGACATGCCCGACAGCGATGCGACATTGACGATGCGCCCGTACTTCTGCGGTTCCATCAGCTTGAGCGCTTCGCGCGTGCAATAGAAGGTGCCGTGCACGTTGACGCCCCACCAGCGGTGCCATTCCTCATCGGTGATGTTGCTGGTGAACTCCAGTGACTGCCTCGGGAGGGGCGTCGTGAGGTAGGTGTAGTGGCGGTTGCGCCGCGCATCGTCGCTCTTCCGGTTGGGTGTCAGCGCCGCGTTGTTCACCAGGATGTGCACGGTGCCAAAGCGTTCGGCCGCCTGGGCGAACATGCGCTGTACCGCGGCGCTGTCCGAGACGTCGCAACGCACGGTCAGGCATTGCGAGCCGGCCTCTTCGACCGCGGCGCGCGCCTGCTCCAGGCTCGCTTCATTGATGTCGCAGACGACAAGATTGGCGCCGGCTTCGGCCAGGGCGCGCGCCAAGGCGCGGCCAAGGCCCGGGCCTGCGCCCGTGACGAGCGCGACACGCCCTGCGAGGGGTCGCATGGAGTTCATCATGATGAGCTCTCCCGCAATCAGGCCACGCGACGCAGCGGAGCGCCGCGTTCGCCGGGTTCACGGTTCGGCGCGTAGCCGATCTTTGCCAGGGTTTCGTCGACGCTCTTGTAGTGCTCGCCGATCTTGTGGATCTCCTTGGCCTGCTTGCCGGTGGCCACTTCGCGATGCATTTCGCGCGAAAGCCGCACCATCTGCTCGACCTGCTGCACGGAGGTCATGCGTTCGCCCTTGCGGCCCCAGAGGTTGTCTTCGATGCCCACGCGCACGTGCAGGCCCATGGCGATCGCCATTGCATTCAAGGGCAGCACGCTGCGCATGATGCTTTCGATGGTCAGGACCGCGCCATCGGGGACTCGGCGGATGAACTCCATCATGTTGTAGGGGTTCGGCCCGTCCATGCCGCCGCCAATCGCCGCCCAGTTCATGGTCAGGGGGCCGGTGTAGATGCCGCGCCGGATCAGACGCTCGACCGACTCGAGCTGCCCCACGTCGCCGAGCATGAACAGCGGCTGGATGCCGTTGGCCTGCAGCCGGCGCAGGTGTTCCTCGACGAAGCCGGGCCCCGAGGGAATGGTCATTTCGCGGTAGGCCTGCTGATAGGTCGGATTCGCAAGGGACGTGTTCGCGACATCATCCGCGGTCAACAGCTCGCAGATGTTCATCTGGTTGGTGTTGATCGCGATCGTCACCTGGTCGGGCTTGGGCGTGAGCTCCGCGAGCATGTGGCGCGTGTCGTCGCTGAGCCATTGGGCCGCCTCGCTGTCGGTCTCCGGCGCAAACGAAATCGAGCCGCCGACCTGCAGGATCATGTCGGGCACCGCATCGCGCAGACGGGCCAGCAGCTCGTTGAACATCGACAGGCGCTTGGAGCCTTTGCCGTCCGCCTCACGGACATGGACGTGCAGGAGCGTGGCGCCCGCGTTGTAGCAGTCAACTGCCTTTTGAACCTGCTCATCCATCGACACCGGGATGTCGCTGGAGTCGGCGGGAATCCACTCCGGGCCGTAAGGCGCGACTTGGATGACGAGGGGTTGCTGGTTTTCGGGGAGCAGGGAGTCGTCGAGGAATTGCATGGCTGCTTATTCCGGTTTGAAGTTGATCGATTTCAGCGTCGAGGCCTGGCGCTCAGAGGCGGTGCGCAGCGACTTGGTCAGCTCATCGGTGGTGACGGGCAGACCGGGCTTCATGCCCAAGGCAGTCAGGCGCTCGCGCACCGCGGGCTGCTGCAGGGCCTTGAGCGCTGCGTCGCGCAGTCGGGCCTGCACGGCGGCCGGCACGTCGCTCGCGACCCACAGGCCGACCCAGATGACCTGCGTCATGGCGGGGAAGCCCTGCTCGGCGAAGGTCGGCACGTCGGGCAGGGCCGGCATGCGCTGCGCCGTGGTGACCGCGAAGGCCTTGACCTTGCCTGCCTTGACCATCGGCACCGATGTTCCAGGGCCGTCGAACATCAGCGGCACATGCCCAGCCATGACGTCCTGCAGCGCCGGGGGAGCGCCCTTGTAGCCCACGTGCTGCATGTCGAGCCCGGCCAGCGCGTTGAGCTCGACGCCCAGCGTGTGCGACACGGTGCCGGTGCTGTACGACGCGATACTGACCTTGCCGGGGTTGGCCCTCACGTGGGCGACCAGGTCCTTGAGCGTCCTGGCTTCCAGCTGCGGGCCGCCGACAAGGAGCAGCCCGCTGCTCGCGAGTTGCGCGATCGGCTTGATGTCCTTGAACGGGTCGAAACGCGGCTTGACCAGGTGCGGGATCTCGGACACGGCGCCGCTCAGGTGCGCCATCACGGTGTAGCCGTCGCGCGGCGCCGCCAGCATTTCGTTGACGCCCAGCATCCCCATGCCTCCGGGCTTGTTGTCGACGACGATCGGCTGGCCGAGGCTGGGCTGCATCGCATCGCCCAGGACGCGCGCGATGACGTCCATGCTGCCGCCGGCCGGAGCGGGCACCACGATGCGAATTGGCCTGTCGGGCCAGGTCTGGGCGGATGCGAGGGTGGCCGCTGCCCAAAGGCATGCGGCGAAGCTCGCCCGCAGGGAACGAATGGTCATTGATGTCTCCTTTTTTAATAGCGCCAAAGCGATGAATGGCGGTACAGAGTGTGGCTTTGCCCCCTGTCCGGCGCTTGACCCGTCGGGACATTCTGATTACCGTTCGGGACATTCGAAATCCCCTCGAAAGAATGCAGTCCACCATTCGCAGCGCAACGCTGATCGGGTACCCGGAACTGGCGCGCTCGATCGGCCTCGATCCGGATCGCCTGATGCGCAGGTGCGGCCTGAATCCTTCGTGCCTTGCGGATCCGGACTCGCGGATCGATGCCACAGCGGTGGCAAGGCTGCTCGAGACCTCGGCTGCGGAAGGCCAGGTCGAAGACTTCGGGTTGCGGCTTTCCAAGGCGCGGCGCCTGTCGAACCTGGGTCCGTTCAGCCTGGTGGTGCGAGAGGAGACCACGGCACGGCGCGCCATCGAAACGCTGGGCCGCTATCTGCAGCTGCACAGCGAACTGCTGTCCATCCGCATCGAGGATGCGGGCCAACTCGCCATCCTTCGGGTGCACATCGTTCAGGGCGCCCGGATGCCTCGCCGGCAGGGGATGGAATTGTTCGTGGGCTATCTGTTCCGCATCCTGCAAGAGCTGTTGGGACCGTCCTGGAAGCCTCGGCGCGTTCTCTTCGCGCATTCGCCACCCGCCAACCTGTCAGGGCATGTCGCCGTGTTCGGGCACATCGTCGACTTTGATGCGGAGTTCAACGGGATCGTCTGCGCGGCGGAGGACCTGGCCGGGCTACTTCCCTCCGCAGATCCGGCGATGGCGCGCTATGCGCGCCAGTATCTGGATGCCATGATCTCGCGCCCGGACATGACACTCGCGGACAAGGTCCGCTGGCTGGTGCGCGAGACGCTGCCGCTGGGCCGCTGCAGCATCGACAAGGTGGCGCAGCATCTTGGCGTTGATCGCCGGACGGTGCACCGGAATCTGGCGCGTGACGGAGAAACGTTCTCGTCACTCGTGGACGAAGTGCGTGCCGAGCTGGCCGAAGGTTACCTCGAGGGCAGCAAGGGGCGCCTCGCTGATGTTGCAGACTTGCTCGGGTTCTCGCAGCTCAGCGCCTTCTCGCGCTGGCACAAGCGCCACTTCGGTTTCAGCTTGACGGAACGGCGAAGCGGCTCAGGAACGGGCGGGGGTATGAAATGAAATGGCGCGTATGCGACTGCGCGATTTGCCTGTGACAACGCGCCGCGAGCGTGTGCGCTGGGCGTTGATCCCGGCAGCGTGCATCCCCCATCCCTGTGGCATTGCTTGCTGGCTGGCGGCTGCAAAGCGCGATGCCGCGCCACATTGTTCTGGCGTCCGGCTTGCGAGACGGCATGAGCTTGGCACGCGCCGATGCCTATCCGCGCTTATTTCCATACATCACCAAGCTGACGCTGCCACCGGGGACGTGGGATTGGGCATCCCCAAAGCTGACCGCCGCGAACGACTCCTGATGGCCGATAGTACCCATTCGCGCAAGGCCGAGGGATGTCTGCAATGGCTGCAAAGCGGATGCTCGCATTGTCTGCCGACGATCAGCATGGAGCGCATGGCTGCCACCGAGGCCTGCACCACAAGCACCTCGACCGAACCGAATTCCCTCCATCACATGAGCTTCAGCCGTCGCATCCAAAAGAACCTGTTCACCAGGGCGGGCCGCGAAACACGCAGCCCGCAGACCAGCCGCTAACCGCCAGTCTCAAGCGCTCCACGTCGCGCCTTTTCACTCAGCTGAAACAACTCTCCAGCCTTGCGAGCCAGTTCAGCCGCAAGCCAAAGCAGGTTGTCCAATCGCCGAGGCCCGTCACCGCTGCACCAGTCGATCTCTTCCCCGTGGCAGACCCACAGAAGAGCTTCGAGTTGCGAGAGGGTGTTTTCGAGAAGATCCGCCGGGTCTTGGGCGTTGTCTTCGGAAGCTACCGGCGTAGTTGGCCGGGCTATAGTCTTGGTAGCCATCTTTGTGCGTTTCCTTCCAAGGTGTTGCACGAACTTGGTTAGACGGCTGGGGTGCTAGTAACACCTCGGCCGTCGCCTTTTGATACCTCGCATCTGCATCGCTGCTTTCGCACCGACGACCTGCCGCGAGGCAAGCAGCCTTCAAACATCTCAGTAGGGGGTGGGGTGTGGCGCCTTTCTTCTTCCCTTGGTGGGGTGTCGAGTGACAGGGGCATTCACTCTAGAGAAGAACCCGGCGAAGTGGCCGGTTCATGCGGCACGAAGTCTCGGCGAGCGCCAACAAATGCAGCTTCTGCGACGCGCTGAGCACGGACCTCGTGGGCCCGTGCCGCGCCAGTCCGAAGCGGCTCTGAACGCTCCCGTCGGCGGGAGCGCGGCAGAGCTTCAGTTCATCCAGCTGCGAGCGCGGTCCAGATGCTCCCGGCACTCGCGCACCATGCGTTCGAGCAATTCAGCGCAGGTCGGGATGTCGTCGATCAGCCCGATGCACTGGCCGGCCGAGACCACGCCGTTGTGCACCTCGCCCGACTCCAGCGCTGCGCGGCCGCGTGCGCCGGCGACCAGCGGGCGGATGTCCTCGAACTCGCAGCCGCCCGGACGGCGTTCGGTGGCCACCACTTCTTCGGAGATCGCGTTGCGGAACACGCGCGCCGTGTTGTGCAGCGTGCGGAACATCAGCTTGGTGTCGCGCTCGGTTGCGGCCACCAGCGCCTGTTTGATGTTGTCGTGGATCGGCGCTTCCTGGGTCACGCAGAAGCGCGTGCCCATGTTGATGCCCTCGGCACCGAGCGCCAGCGCGGCGGCCATGCCGCGGCCGTCGGCGATGCCGCCCGAGGCGATGATTGGAATGCGCAGCTTGCGCGCCGCCACTGGCAGCAGCACGAGGCCGGGCACGTCGTCCTCGCCCGGGTGGCCCGCGCATTCGAAGCCGTCCACGGACACCGCGTCGACGCCGTTGCGCTCGGCCGAGAGCGCGTGGCGCACCGAGGTGCACTTGTGGACGATCTTCACGTCGTGGCGCTTCAGGGCCTCGATGAAGTCCTTCGGGCTGTTGCCCGCGGTCTCCACGATCTTCACGCCGCTGTCGATGATGGCCTGCACGTACTCGGCGTACGGCGGCGGCTTCACCGCCGGCAGGATCGTGAGGTTCACGCCGAAGGGCTTGTCGGTCATCGTGCGCGTGCGCGCGATCTCGTTGCGCAGGTCGTCGGGCGTGGGCTGCGTGAGCGCCGTGAGAATGCCCAGGCCGCCGGCGTTCGACACGGCCGCGGCCAGCTCGGCGCGGCCCACCCATTGCATGCCGCCCTGGATGATGGGGTAGCGGATGCCGAGCAGTTCGGTGATGCGGGTCTTCATCGTCGCAGCCGCTTACAGCGTGGTCACGAGTTCCGGCACGGCCGTGAACAGGTCGGCCACGAGGCCGTAGTCGGCCACCGAGAAGATCGGGGCTTCTTCGTCCTTGTTGATCGCGACGATGACCTTCGAGTCCTTCATGCCGGCCAGATGCTGGATGGCGCCCGAGATGCCCGCGGCGATGTACAGCTGCGGCGCGACGATCTTGCCCGTCTGGCCCACTTGCCAGTCGTTCGGGGCGTAGCCTGCGTCGACGGCTGCGCGGCTGGCGCCCAGGCCGGCGTTGAGCTTGTCGGCCAGCGGCGTCATCACTTCGTTGAACTTCTCGGCGCTGCCGAGAGCACGGCCACCCGAGACGATGATCTTGGCGGCGGTCAGTTCGGGGCGGTCGCTCTTGGTGACTTCACGGCCCACGAAGGCGCTCTTGCCGCTGTCGGCCACGCCTTCAGCGGTTTCAACGGTGGCGCTGCCACCGGTGGCAGCGGCTGCATCGAAGCCGGTCGTGCGAACCGTGATCACCTTGGTGGCGTCGGTGCTCTGCACGGTGGCGATGGCGTTGCCGGCGTAGATCGGGCGCTCGAACGTATCCGGGCTATCGACCTTGGTGATGTCGCTGATCTGCGCCACGTCGAGCTTGGCAGCCACGCGCGGTGCGACGTTCTTGCCGTTGGCGGTCGAGGGGAACAGGATGTGGCTGTAGTTGCCGGCGATCGCCAGCACTTGTGCTGCAACGTTTTCGGCGAGGTTCTCAGCCAGGCTGGCGCTGTCGGCAGCGATCACCTTGGACACGCCGGCGATCTGCGCGGCGGCCTTGGCGGCTTCGGCGGCGTTGGCACCGGCCACGAGGACGTGGACGTCGCCACCGCAAGCCAGGGCTGCGGTCACGGTGTTGAGGGTGGCCGGCTTGATGCTGGCGTGGTCGTGTTCGGCAATGACGAGTGCGGTCATGTTCGTTTCTTCCTCAGATCACTTTGGCTTCGTTCTTGAGCTTGTCCACCAGGGTGGCAACGTCGGGCACCTTGATGCCGGCGCCACGCTTCGGGGGCTCGCTGACCTTGAGGGTCTTCAGGCGGGGCTTCACGTCCACACCCAGGTCTTCAGGCTTGAAGGTGTCCAGCTGCTTCTTCTTGGCCTTCATGATGTTGGGCAGCGTCACGTAGCGCGGCTCGTTCAGGCGCAGGTCGGTCGTGATGACCGCGGGCAGCGTGAGCGTCAGGGTTTCCATGCCGCCGTCGACTTCGCGTGCGACGGTGACCTTGTCGGCTGCCAGGTCGACCTTCGAGGCGAAGGTGGCTTGGGGCAGGTCGGCCAGTGCAGCCAGCATCTGGCCGGTCTGGTTGGCGTCGTCATCGATGGCTTGCTTGCCCAGGATGATCAGCTGGGGCTGTTCCTTGTCGACCAGTGCCTTGAGCAGCTTGGCCACAGCCAAGGGTTGCAGCTCTTCGGTGGTCTCGACCAGGATGCCGCGATCCGCGCCGATGGCCATCGCGGTGCGCAGGGTTTCCTGGCACTTGGCATCGCCGCACGAGACGGCGATGACTTCGGTCACGATGCCCTTTTCCTTCAGCCGAACCGCTTCTTCGACAGCGATCTCGTCGAAGGGGTTCATGCTCATCTTGACGTTGGCAATGTCCACCCCGGTGCCGTCGCTCTTGACGCGCACCTTCACGTTGTAATCGACGACCCGTTTGACAGGCACCAGAACTTTCATGGCTGTTCCTCTTGAATGACAAAAATGGGAAAAGGGGTTACTCGAGCTTGGCGCCCGACTGCTTGATCAGGCGCTCCCACACGGGGCGCTCCTGCTTCCAGGCTGCGGCAAAGAGTTCGGGCGAGCTGTCCTTGATCTCGAAGCCCATGGCCGCCACGCGCTCGCGCACGTCGGGCTGCTGCGTGGCCTTGCGCACTTCGTCGGCGATGCGGTCGACGATGGCCTTGGGCGTCTTGGCGGGCGCGGCAATGGCGAGCCAGCCGGTCACGCGGTAGGCCTCGTCCTTCAGGCCCTGCTCGGCCAGCGTGGGCACGTTGGGCAGCGTGCTCATGCGGCGCTCGCCGGTCACGCCGACGGCCTTGAGCTTGCCGGCGTCGATGTGCGGCTTGGCCGCGAGCGCGCTGGCGTAGGCCATCTGGATCTGGCCGCCGATGAGGTCCTGCACCATCGGCGCTTCGCCCTTGTAGGCGACGTGGTTCATGTCGGCCTGCTGCGTGAGGCTCATGTGCGCGCCGGCCAGGTGCGGGTAGGCGCCCACGCCGTACGAACCGTAGGCGACCTTGCCCTTGTTCGCGGCCACGTACTTCAGCAGCTCGGGGCCGGTCTTGGCCGGCACGCTGGGGTGCACCACCAGCACCAGCGGCGCCATCGCGATCTGGTAGACCAGCGTGAGGTCGCGTTGCGTGTCGTAGGGCAGCTTGTCGTACAAGAACTCGTTGGTCATGAGCGAGTTGCTCAGCGACAGCACGATGGTGTAGCCGTCGGGTGCGGCCTTGGCGACCGCGTCGGTGCCGATGATGCCGGCCGCGCCGGGCTTGTTGTCGACCACGAGGGGCTGGCCCATGCTGGCCGACATCTTCTGGCCCAGCACGCGCGCCAGCACGTCGGTCGCGCCGCCGGCCTGGAAGGGCACGACGAGGCGGATCGGCTTGTTCGGGTAGGGCGCCTGCGCATGTGCGGGGGCCAACGCGAACAGCGCGGCGGTCGAGGCTGCGGCGCACAGCAGCGCACGGCGGGTCGAGGGTTGATGGGTCATGGTTTGTCTCCCGTTCGGTTTCAGAAAATCGTTGTGAAGAAGCAGATCAAGATCACTTCAGCGCGATGCGCGTCTTGAAGGGCAGCGGCTCCAGGGCCTTCTGCAGTCGCTCCTGCAGTGCCGCGGCTTGTGCGCCCGTTGCGGCGGCGTCGATCTGCACATGCACGAGGCTTTCGCCTTCCGTGGTCACTGCGGGCCGTGCCGCATCGCCCACGCCGAGCGCGGCGCAGACCTCGGCGACCGTGGCCGCCACCACCTGCCGCGCGGCCATGGCGCGCAGCTCGGGCTTGTAGATCTTGCCGACGTTGGTCATCGGCATCGTGGCGATCACCGACACCCACTTGGGACGCGCGGGTGCCTCGTCCACGCGCGCGGAGGTGAAGGCCAGCAGCTCGTCCTCGGTGGCCGAGGCGCCGGGCACCAGCGTCGCGAAGATCACGGGCAGCTCGCCCGCGTAGGCGTCGGGCGCACCGACGGCGGCGCACAGCTGCACGGCGGGGTGCGCGCCCAGCGCGTCCTCGATGGTCTTGGGGTCGATGTTGTGGCCGCTGCGGATGATCAGGTCCTTCGAGCGGCCCGTGAGGTGCAGCCGCTCTTCGGCGTCCATCCAGCCCAGGTCGCCGGTGGCGAGCCAGCCGTCGGCGGTGAAGGCCTTGGCGTTGTCGGCCGGATCGACAAAGCCCGAGAAGACGTTGGGCGACTTGAACAGCACCATGCCGGTCTCGCCCTGCGCCACCTCGCGGTCGCTGGCGTTGCCGTTTTCGTCGAGCGCCACGATGCGCACCTGCGCATACGGCAGCCGAAAGCCGACGCAGCCCGCGGGGCCGTTCACGCCGGGCGGCGTGATGGTCGAGATGCCGGCCATCTCGGTCATGCCCAGGCTCTCGTGCACGTGCAGGCCGAACAGGCGCTCGAAGCGCGCGGCCAGCTCGGGCGCGAGCACGGCGGCGCCGGTGCGGCAGTAGGTGATGGACGAGATGTCGGCGCCGTCCAGCGGCACGTTGGCCAGCGCGGCCAGCACCGTGGGCACGGCGGACAGCGAGGTCGGGCGGTACTTCTCGACCAGCTTCCAGTAGTTGGCCAGCACCTCCTTGTTGCGCAGCAGCGAGGGCGTCGGAATGATCACCTCCACGCCCGCCGACAGCGACGAGAGCGAGGCCGGCAGCACGCCCGCCACATGGAACAGCGGGTAGCCGTTGATCGAGATGCCTTGTTCGTTCATGCCCGCCAGCTGCACGCTGGCCCAGGCGGTGAACACCTGCGCGCCGTGGCTGTGGCGCGCGAGCTTCGGCGCACCCGTGGTGCCGCCGGTGTGGAAGTAGGCGGCGATGTCGGTGGGGGCGATGTCGCGGCCGCTCACGAGGCGGTCGCTCGGTTGCGCGGCGCGCAGCACGTCGAACTCGGCCACACCTTCGGGCAACGCACCTGCAGCACCCGGCGCTTCGTCGTGCGGCGCCACGCGCAGCACGGTGGTGAGCGTGGGCACCTGGCCGCGCAGGCGCATGGCCTTCGACCACATGCCCGATTCGCTGTCCGAGCCGTAGGCGATGAGCACCTTGGCGCGCGCTGCGGTCATCAGTGCGACCAGCTTCTCGTCGGTGAGCAGCGGGTTCAGCGGTTGCACGATGCCGGCGGCCTCGCCGCCCCACAGCGCGAGGTGGTACTCGAGGCAACCGGGCAGCAGCACCGCCACCGCATCGTCGGGCCCCACGCCCAGCGTGTGCAGCAGGTTGGCGGTCTGGTGGATGCCCGCGAGCAGCTGCGCATACGACCAGCGGATGGGTTCACCCGCCGGGTTGCCGCTGCGCAGGAAGGTCAGCGCGGTCTTGTCGCCGAAGGCCGCGCCGGAGTTGCGGAAAAGCTCGTAGGTGCTGCGCACCGTGAGCGCTTCTTCGAGCGGCGTCTCCTCCAGCCGCCGGATGTCGGCGAGACCGCGCACCGGGAACAGGGGGCGGAACGGCGCGCTGGCCGTTCCCGTGGGGTTGTTCTTGTCGTTGCCTGTTGTCATGTTGTCTCCTTGAGGGGGTCTTGCCGGCTGCGGACGGAGGCCGTGTCTTACTGGTTCGTGATCTTGTTGTCGCGAATGACCTTGCCCCAGCGCTCGAAGTCCTGGCGCATGCGCGTGGCGGTCTGTTCCGGCGTGCCGTAGGCCGCGAAGGAGCCCACGCTCTGCAGCTTCTCGCCGACTTCCTTGTCGGCCAGCGCCTTCTTCAGCTCGGCGCTCATGCGGTCGACCACGGCCTGCGGCGTGCCGGCCGGGGCCAGCAGCCCGCCCCACGAGGTGGCGTCGAAACCGGGGAAGCCCTGCTCGGCCACGGTCTTCACGTCGGGCAGCAGGCTCACGCGCTTGCCCGAGCCCACGGCGATCGGGCGCAGCGTGCCGGCGCGGATGTGCGGGATCACGGCCACGAGGTCGGAGAACATCGCGGGCACCTGGCCGCCGATGAGGTCGGTCACGGCCGGGGCGCTGCCGCGGTAGGGCACGTGCTGCATCTCGAACTTGCCGATGTTCTTCAGCTGCTCGGTCGTCAGGTGGCCGAAGCTGCCGGCGCCGGCGGTCGTGTAGTTGAGCTTGCCGCCGTCGGCCTTGGCCTTGGCGATCAGGTCCTGCAGGCCGTTCACGCCGGGCAGGGCCTTCGGGTTCACCACCATCACGATCGGCAGGTCGTACACCGTGCCCACGGGCGTGAAGTTCTTGAAGATGTCGTAGGGCACGGTGCCGTACAGGTGCGAGGCCAGCAGCGTCGGCGTGGCCAGCATCACGAAGGTGTAGCCGTCGGGTGCGGCCTTGGCGGCAAAGGCCGCGCCGATGGTGCCCGAGGCGCCGCTGCGGTTGTCGACCAGGATGTTCTGCTTGAGCGACAGCGACATCTTCTGCGCCACGATGCGCGAGGCCACGTCGGTCGGGCCACCGGGCGGGAAGGGCACGACCAGCGTGATGGGCTTGGTCGGCCAGGCCTGGGCGAAGGCGCTGCCGGCCAGCAGGGGAAGGGCCAGCGCGAGCAGGGCGCGGCGCACGGGGTTGCGGGGGGTACGGAGGAACGGGAAGGCCATGGATTTCTCTTCAGGGATGCGGGCGCTGCCTACTTAGACAACGCCATTCGTTTTCAGCGCTGCCAGCTTTTCATCCGACAGGCCGAGCAGGGACTTCAGCACGTCGTGCGTGCCTTCGCCCAAAGTGGGCGGCGCGCTGCGCACGGGCAGGCGCTCGCCATCGAAACGGTAGGGCGGCGCCAGCACATTGACTTCGCCGGCCACCGGGTGCGGCTGCTTGGTCACCAGGCCGGCGTCGGTTGCGCGCGGGGAGTTCAGCGCTTCCAGCAGGCCCAGCACCTCGCCGCAGGGGATGCCCGAGGCGTTGAGCTTTTCGAGCAACGCAGCGCGCGGGCGCTTCGCGAGTTCGGCGGTCAGCTCGGGCAGCAGCGCCGCGCGGTTGGCCGAACGCAGGATGTTGGTCTTGAAGCGCTCGTCGGCCGCCAGGTCGGGGCGCTCGATCACCTCGGTGCAGAAGCGCATGAACTGCGCGTTGTTGCCCACGGTGATCACCAGCGGGCCGTCGGCCGCGTCGAACACGCCGTAGGGCACGATCGACGGGTGCGAGTTGCCGTAGCGCGGCGGGTCTTCGCCCATCAGCAGCGCTTCGAGGCCGTAGTAGGCGGTGATCATCAGGCCGCAGTCGAACAGCGCCATCTCGATGTGGCGGCCCGTGCCGGTCTTCTCGCGCTGGTAGAGCGCGGCCAGCACGGCCTGCGCCGAGTACATGCCGGTGAACAGGTCGACGGCGGCCACGCCGAACTTCAGCGGCGGCTGGTTGGCTTCGCCGTTCAGCGCCATCAGGCCGGCCTCGCCCTGCACCACGAGGTCGTAGCCGGGGCGTGCGGCCTCGGGGCCGGTGCGGTCGTAGCCAGAGATCGAGCAGTAGATGAGGCCCGGGTTCTCCTTGCGCAGCTGTTCGTAGCCCAGGCCCAGCTTGTCGATGCCGCCGAACTTGAAGTTCTGCAGCACCACGTCGCACTGCTTCGCGAGGTCGCGCGCGATCTGCTGGCCTTCGGGCGTCTGCAGGTCGAGCGTGACGGAGCGCTTGTTGCGGTTCACGCTGTTGAAGTAGGCGGTTTCGGTCTTGCCCACGCGCAGGCCCCAGTCGCGCGTGTCGTCGCCGCGGCCCGGGTGCTCGACCTTGATCACCTCGGCGCCCATGTCGGCCAGCACCATGCCGCACCAGGGGCCGGCAAGGATGCGGGACAGATCGAGGACGCGCACGCCGGCGAGCGGCAGCGAGGAATTCAGCGAGGGCATGGGAACAACTCCAGGAAAACGAAAGGCCCCCGCATCTGCATCGGCATGCACACGCGGGGAAGGGCGCGGCGCGTCAGGACGCGTCGGGCTGGGGTGCGTGGCGCAACGCGACGAAGTCGGCCTTGCGCTTGCCGAGGAAGGCGCCGATGCCTTCGGCGGCTTCGGCATCGGCCTGCGACGCCACCATGTAGACCGCTTCGGCCTCGAGTTGTTCCTCGAGCGTTGCACGATGGGCCTGGCGGCACAGCGTCTTGATGCGTGCACTCGCGCGCTGCGGGCCGTTGGCCACCTTGGCCGCGAGCGCGATGGCCTCGGCCAGCGCGGCGCCCTTGTCGGTCAGGCGGTTCACGGCGCCCATCGCGTGCAGGCGCTCGGCCGTGAGGCGGTCGCCGGTGAGGCACAGCTCGGTGAGAAGCTGGCGCGAGACGAACTCCGCGAGGAAGGCCGTGGCGCCGCCGTCGGGCGTGAGGCCGACCTTGACGTAGGCCACCGTGTAGAACGCATCGCGCGCCGACACCAGCATGTCGCAGGCCAGCGCCATCGACAGGCCCGCGCCGGCCGCGCCGCCCTCGACGGCCGCGATCACGGGCTTGCCGCAGTCGCGGATCGCGCGGATCAGGTCGTGCAGGCCTTCGAGCTTCTCGCGGCGTTCGGCCTCGGGCAGTTCGCGGCGCTTGGCCAGCAGGTTCAGGTCGCCGCCCGAGCAGAAGAAGTCGCCTGCGCCGGTGAAGACGATGGCGCCCACCTCGGGGTCGTTCTGCGCGTCGGTGAGCGCGGCGGAGAGTTCGGCGTACAGCGTCGGCGTGATCGCGTTGCGCGCGGCCGGGTTGCTGTTGGTCAGGATGCGGACGGCGCCTTCCTGCGAGATGAGGACGGTCTTGTCCGTCATGCTGCGACCTCTTTGCCCAGTGCGATGTAGCGCTGCAGGTGGTGGTCTTCGTCGCCGAGCTGGTGGTCGATCATCACGAGGCGCTTGGCGTAGTGGGGCAGCGGCAGCTCCCAGGTCATGCCGATGCCGCCGTGCATCTGGATGCTTTCCTCGGCCACCAGCGCGCCGATGCGGCCGATGCTGAACTTGGCGGCCGACAGCGCGCGCTCGCGCGCCACGCGGTCGCTGCCGTCGATGGCGGCGGCGGCGTTGATCACGGCCGAGCGGGCCTGTTCGATCTCCAGCAGCAGGTCGGCCATGCGATGTTGCAGGGCCTGGAAGCTGCCGATGAGGATGCCGAACTGCTTGCGCGTGCGCAGGTATTCGAGCGTGGCGGTCTTGGCGGCTTCCATCGCGCCCAGTGCTTCGGCGCACAGCGCGAGCACGCCGCGGCCGATGGCGCGTTCCAGCGTGGCGGCGCCCTGGCCTTCGGCGCCCAGCAGCGCGTCGGCGCCGAGCGTCACGCCGTCGAGCGTGAGTTCGGCCACGCGGCCACCGTCGATCGCGGGGCAGCCGCGCACGGTGAGGCCGGCGGTCTTGGCGGGCACGAGGAAGAGCGAGATGCCGGCTTCGTCGTCCACATGGCCCGAGGTGCGGGCCGACACGAGGAACAGGTCGGCCTGCTCGCCTTGCGGCACCACGGCCTTGGCGCCCTGGAGCACCCAGCCGTCGCCACGGCGCTCGGCCTTCGTGGCCACGCGCGTGCGTTCGTAGTGCGTGTCGGCTTCGTCGTGCGCAAAGGCCGCCACGGTCACGCCGTTGACGATGTCGCCGATCTTCTCTTTCTGCGCGTCGCTGCCGGCGGCGCTGATCGTCTCGCCGACCATCACGGCGCCCAGCAGCGGCTCGACCACGAGGCCGCGACCCAGTGCCTCGAAGACCACGGCGATGTCGAAGCCGCTGCCGCCGAAGCCGCCGTCGGCCTCGCTGAACAGCGCGCCGATCACGCCGAGCTCGGCGAAGTTCTGGAAGATCTCCTTACTGAAACCGTGCGCCGACTTCGCGATGCGGTCGCGCGCATCGAAGGCGTACTGCTCGGCGATGAAACGGTTCAGGCTGTCGGCGAGCATGCGCCGGTCTTCGGTGTGTTCGAAGTTCATGTGCGTGTCTCCTTTACAGCCCGAGGATCATCTTGGAGATGATGTTCTTCTGGATTTCGTTCGAGCCGCCGAAGATCGACAGCTTGCGGTTGTTGAAGTAGCGCGACGCGGCGGCCTTGGCGTAGGCCGGGCCGAAGGTCTCGCCGGTGAAGCCGTCCTGCAGCGCTTCGGCCACGAAGGGGCGGCCGTACACGCCCATGGCGCGGCGCGCGAGCGACGAGATTTCTTGACGAATTTCCGTGCCGCGAATCTTCAGCATGGAGCTTTCCGCGCCGGGCACGCCGCCACCGGCCACCGCCGCGATCACGCGCAGGTTGGTGGTCTTCATGTTCTCCAGGTCGATCTCGACGCGCGCCAGGCGCGCGGCGAAGGCCGGGTCGTCCGCGAGCGGCTTGCCGTTCTTGGTCTGCGAGGCGGCGATGCCCTTGAGCTGTTCGAGCGCGGCCACCGAGAAGCCCACGCCCGCGATGTTGGTGCGCTCGTAGGTCAGCAGGTACTTGGCACAGGTCCAGCCCTTGTTCTCTTCGCCCACGAGGTTCTCGGCGGGCACGCGCACGTCGGAGAAGAACACCTCGTTGACTTCATGCTCGCCGTCGAGCGTGATGATCGGGCGCACTTCCACGCCGGGCGAGGTCATGTCGACCAAGAGGAAGCTGATGCCTTCCTGCTTCTTCGCCTCGCGGTTGGTGCGCACCAGGCAGAAGATCATGTTGGCGTGCTGGCCCAGCGTGGTCCAGGTCTTCTGGCCGTTCACGATGTAGTGGTCGCCCTGCGCGTCGATGCCGCGCACGGCCGTGGTCTTCACCGCGGCCAGGTCGGAGCCCGCGCCGGGTTCCGAGTAGCCCTGGCACCACCAGTCGGCGCCGCTCAGGATGCGCGGCAGCCAGTAGCTCTTTTGCGCTTCGTTGCCGTACTTGATGAGCACCGGGCCCAGCATGTTGACGCCGAAGGGCACGATGCGCGGCGCGAAGGCCAGCGCGCACTCGTTCTCGAAGATGAACTTCTCGACCGCGGTCCAACCCGGGCCGCCGTATTGCTCGGGCCAGTGGTTGGCGAGCCAGCCGCGCTCGTTCAGGATGGCGTGCCATTCCTGCATGTCGGCCTTTTCCAGGATCTTGCCGCTGCGCACCTTGTCGGACAGCCGCGCGGGCAGCTTGTTCGCCAGGAAGGTGCGCACTTCGCTGCGGAAGGCTTCTTCTTCGGTCGTGAAGTTCAGGTCCATCGCGGACTCCTCAATGAATCAGTAAATTTCGAACAGGCCCGCCGCGCCCATGCCGCCGGCGATGCACATCGTGACCACGGCGTACTTGGCGCCGCGGCGCTTGCCTTCGATGAGCACGTGGCCCGTGAGGCGTGCGCCGGTCATGCCGAAGGGGTGGCCGATGGAGATCGCGCCGCCGTTCACGTTCAGGCGTTCCGACGGAATGCCCAGCTTTTCCTGGCAGTAGATCGACTGCGAAGCGAAGGCTTCGTTGAGTTCCCACAGGTCGATGTCCTGCACCTTCAGGCCGTGGCGCGCGAGCAGCTTGGGCACGGCGAAGACCGGGCCGATGCCCATCTCGTCGGGCTCGCAGCCGGCCAGCGCCAGGCCGCGGAAGGCGCCCAGCGGCTTCAGGTTGGCGCGCTCGGCGTCCTTGGCTTCCATCATCACGCAGGCCGAGGCGCCGTCGGACAGCTGCGAGGCGTTGCCGGCGGTGATGAACTTGTCGTCGCCCATCACGGGCTTGAGCTTGGCCAGCGCCTCGTAGGTGGTGCCGCGGCGGTTGCAGTTGTCTTCCGTGGCGGTGACTTCGCGGTGGGTGACCTCCTTGGTCTCCTTGTCGGTCACGGCCATCGTGGTGGTGCAGGCCACGATCTCGTCCTTGTAGCGGCCGGCCAGTTGCGCTTCTTCGGTCTTGCGCTGGCTCTCGGCGGAGAAGCGGTCCTGTGCTTCGCGGCTGATGTTGTAGCGCTTGGCGACGATGTCGGCGGTGTCGATCATCGCCATGTACAGCTCGGGCTTGTGCTCGACGATCCACGGATCCAGGCTGAGGTCGCCGCCGTCGCCGGGGCTGCGGCCGCGGATCTGCGAGATGCTTTCCACGCCGCCCGCGATCATGGCCGGCGCGCCGTCCACCACGATGCGGCCGGCGGCCATGGCGATCGCCTGCAGGCCCGAGGCGCAGAAGCGGTTCACGGTGGTGCCGGCGATGCTGATGGGCAGGCCCGAACGGATGATCGACTGGCGCGCGATGTTGCGGCCGGTGGTGCCTTCGGGGTAGCCGCAGCCGAGGATCGCGTCCTCGATCAGGGCCGGGTCCAGGCCCGAGCGCTCGACCGCGGCCTTCACCGCGAACGAGGCCAGCGTGGCGCCGGAGGTGATGTTGAATTCGCCGCGGTGCGCCTTGGTGAGCGGGGTGCGGGCGGTAGAAACGATGACGGCTTCACGCATGGGGTTGTCTCCTGGGGGCTCTTGCTACGGGTTACTCGGATTGATTCAGGCTGGCGAAATCGGCGCCGCGTTCGACCAGCTCCACGAGCAGCGGCGACGGCTTCCAGAAGATCGGGTCGGCCTTGGCGAACTCGCGGATGTCGGCGAGCACCTTGGGCAGGCCCACGGTGTCGGCGTACTTCATGGGGCCGCCGCGGTGGCGCGGGAAGCCGTAGCCATAGAGGAAGGTCACGTCCACGTCGAGCGGGCGCAGCGCGATGCGCTGCAGCACGACGTTGGCGCCTTCGTTGACCATGGCGGCCATGTAGCGGCGCATGATTTCTTCTTCGGTGAAGCTGCGCGGCGTGATGCCGGCGCGCACGCGCTCGGCGTCGATGATGGCCAGCACCTCGGGGTCGGGCACGCCGGTGCGCGCGCCTTCGGGGTACAGGTAGTAGCCGCGCTGCGTCTTCTGGCCGAACCAGCCGCGCTCGCAGATGCGGTCGGCCACCTGCACGTAGCGCGCCTGCGGGTCGCGCGTGGCGGCCTTGCGCTTGCGCGTGGCCCAGCCGATGTCGCCGCCGGCCAGGTCGGACACCTGGAACGGGCCCATCGGGTAGCCGAAGTTGCGCACGGCCGCGTCGATGTCGTAGGGCGAGGCGCCGTCTTCCATCATGTGGTCGGCGGCCTGGCGGTACACGGCCAGGATGCGGTTGCCGATGAAGCCGTCGCACACGCCGGCGCGCACGGGTACCTTCTTGAGCTTCTTGGCGAGTTCGAAGCCGGTGGCGACCACGTCGGCGCTCACCTTGGCGGGCACCACGATCTCCAGCAGCTTCATGATGTTGGCGGGCGAGAAGAAGTGCAGGCCCACCACGTCCTGCGGGCGCGAGATGCTGGCGGCGATCTCGTCGATGTCCAGGTATGAGGTGTTGGTGGCGAGCACGGCGCCCTTCTTGCACACGCGGTCGAGCTCGGCGAACACGGCCTTCTTGACGCCCATTTCCTCGAACACGGCCTCGACCACGATGTCGACATTCGCGAAGGCGTCGTAGCTGGTCGAGCCCGAGAAGCGCGCCATGACGGCGGCCTTGGCCTCTTGTGTCATGCGGCCCTTGGCGATGAGGCCGTCGTACACCTTCTCGACGTGGGCACGGCCGCGCGCCAGGCTGGGCTCGTCGCGCTCGACCATGGTCACGGGCAGGCCCGCGTCGAGCATGGCCACGGCAATGCCCGCGCCCATGGTGCCGCCGCCCACGATGCCGGCCGAGGTGAGCGGGCGCGGGCTGGCCGAGCGGGTCTCGGGCGCCTTCAGCACTTCGCGTTCGGCGAAGAAGGCGTGGATCAGGCCGGCGCGCTGCGGGCTGTCGATGCACTGCAGGAACAGCTTGCGCTCCAGCGCCATGCCTTCGTCGAAGGGCAGCGTGAGCGCGCCTTCGACCGCTTCGACGATCTTCATCGGCGAGAACAGGCCGCGGCTCTTCTTGGCGGTGTCGGCGCGCGCGGCCTCGAGGGCGGCACGGGCGGCTTCCTTGTCGGCCAGGCCGGCGGCGTCGCGCGTGCGGCGCACCGGGGCGTTGGCAGTGACGAGTTCCTGTGCGTAGGCGAGGCCTTCGGCGCGGGCGTCGGCTTCGGTGCCGAGGCGGTCGACGAGGCCGAGCGTCAGCGCTTCCTTGGCGCCCGCATGGCGGCCGCTGAGCATCAGTTCGAGCGCGGGCTTCACGCCGATCAGGCGCGGTGCGCGCTGCGTGCCGCCCGAGCCGGGCAGCAGGCCCAGCGCCACTTCGGGCAGGCCCAGCTTGGCGGTGGGCGCGGCGAGGCGGTAGTGCGCCGACAGGGCAATCTCCAGCCCGCCGCCGAGCGCGGCGCCGTGGATGGCGGCGACCACCGGCTTGCTGCAGTTCTCGATCTTCAGGCAGACCTCGGGCAGCGAGGGTTGTTGCGGCGCCTGGCCGAACTCGCGGATGTCCGCGCCGGCGATGAAGTTGCGGCCCGCGCCGACGATCAGCACCGCCTTGGCGCCGCTGTCGGCCTCGGCCGCGTCGATGGCGGCGGCCAGGCCGCGGCGCACGTCCACGCCCAGGGCGTTGACGGGCGGGTTGTCGATGGTCACCACGCACACGTCGCCTTGACGCTGGAAGGTGACGGGACCGTTGGACGTGGAAGGGCTGGGAGTGGGGGTGGCCATGTGCGTGTCGCTTGTCTCTTGCTTGCGTGGCAGGCCCTCGTGAAGTCTCGAGGGGTCCGGGGCTCTGGGGAGCCCTGCATTCTTGGCCGGCATCGCTGCTTTGACAATTGCATAGGTGGTTGACAGACTGTCAAAGAATTTTTGACACAATCCGCCCATGGACCTGCAATCGCTCACCCTGCTGGTGGAAATCCTTGACGCGGGCAACCTGAGCGCGGCGGCGCGCCGGCTCAAGATGACCCGCGCCAACGTCAGCTACCACCTGAACCAGCTGGAGCGCTCGGTGGGCGCGCAGCTGATCCGGCGCACCACCCGGCGCGCCGAGCCCACCGAGATCGGCCTGCGGCTGTACCAGCACGGCGTGGCCATCCAGGGCGAGCTGCTGGCGGCGCGCGAATCGGTCACCGCGCTGGGCGAGGGCCTGCAGGGCCGCGTGCGCCTGAGCGTGCCCAGCGGCTACGGCCAGCTCGTGATGGCCGACTGGCTCATCGACTTCAAGCGCCAGTACCCCGGCATCGTGCTCGACGTGGTGTTCGAGAACCGCATCGAAGACCTGCTGCGCGACGAGGTCGACATCGCCATCCGCGTGATCCCCGAGCCGCCGCAGAACCTGGTGGCGCGCGAGATGGGCCCGGTGCGCTATGTGGCCTGCGCCACGCGCGCCTACGCCGAGCGCCACCCGCTGCCCGTGCAGCTGGACGCGCTGCGCGCCACGCCGGTGGTCACGGCCGCCGTCATCGGGCGGCAGCTGCGCATCTCGGCCTACCAGGGCGAGACGCGGCGCGAGGTGATCCTGGAGCCGACGCTGATCTCGGAAAACTTTTTATTCCTGCGCCAGGCCATCCTCGCGGGCCTGGGCGTGGGCCTCGTGCCCGACTACGTGGTGCAGGAAGACGTGCGCCGCGGCGACGTGGTGACCACGCTGGACGACTGGCGCCTGTCGATCTTCGGCACCCAGATGTTCATGCTCTACATGCCGAACCGCCAGCACACGCGGGCGATCCGGACGTTCATCGATTTCATCCTGGCGCGGGTGCGGCCGGAAGAAGCCGAGGCTCAGTCGCAGCGGTAGACGACTTCTCCTGCCGGCACGCCTTCTGCCGGCACCTCCGACAGCGTGCTGCTCAAAAAGCGCATCGGCGCGCCGAAGTTGCGGCAGTAGTTCTCGGCGTCCTGCGCGGTGGGCGACTTGAACACGCCGTCGGCCAGGAAGGTGACGCGCGGCGCGGGTCGCGAGACGCAGCTCGCGCCGATGAACAAGGCCGGAAAGAGAACGGAGAAAGCAGCGAATCGGCGCATGGGGCAGGGCGGAAAGAAGAGGTCGCGACTGTAGCCGCTCGGCGGCGTCAGTCGGCCAGCCACACGCTGCCGTCCGCCGCCTCGCGCAGCGCCAGCGGCGTGAGGCGCGCGCCGCGGCAGGGGCCGCCCACGCAGCGCCCGGTGTCGGGCTCGAAGATCGCGCCGTGCCGCGCGCACATCAGGTAGCGCCCGGAGCTTTCGAGGATCTGGCCTTCGAAATCGAGCGGGCCGCCGGCGTGCGGGCACTGGTTCAGGTAGCCGTGCACGGCGCCCTGCCAGCGCACCGCGAAGGCCGGCGCGCCGCCGGGGGCGGTGAACAGGGCCGCGAGGCCGCCGTCGGCGAGTTCGGTGGCGATGGGCTGGGCGGTCGGGGCGGGCGCGGTCATGGGGAACGAGCCTACCAAGGTCCGCCGCGGGGCTGGCGCTGGGGAAAAACCTCCGTGGCATCACATGTTCCGGCTATGTCATCCGACCAATAGACGCAGGGGCGTGCCGTTTTCACAATGCATCCGCTCGCTTTCCTTCGTCCGTGCATCCTTGTGTCAAGGGGGATTCCCACCGATGAGCACGCTGAAACAGGGCTGGCGCGGGGCCGATGTCCGTCGCCTGCAGGAGGCCCTGAACCGCAAATTGCAGCCCAGCCCCGGCCTCGCGCCCGACGGCGACTACGGCCCCGTCACCCGGGCGGCCGTGCTGCGCTTGCAGGCCGCGCACTGGCTGTGCGAGGACGGTGAGGCCGGACCCTGCACCCGCAACGTGGCCTTCGACAACGAAACCCACGCGCCGCTGCTGCACCCCGTGGCGCTGATCCCGCAACCGGCGCCCGCGCTGTGCTGGGCGGCCGCCACCGCGATGCTCACGCGCGCCACCGTGCAGACCGTGGTCGCGCGCACGCCTTCGGAGCTGATGGGCGCCGACGGCGCCTTGCGCCGCCGCGTGGACAGCGACCGCCATGCGCAGGGCAGCGACCCCGATGACGACGACAACCGCCGCTTCGCCGCCGCGCACGGCCTCACGCTGCGGCCCCACGGCCCGTGGACCGTTGCCGCGCTGCGCACCGCGCTGCACGCCGGGCCGCTGATGTTCGACCTGCGCTGGGGCGCCAAGGGTGGCGCGCCCGCCGGCCAGCCGGGCCACATGGTCGTGCTCGCGGGCATCCGCGGCGACAACGACCCCGGCGGGGGCGGCACCACGCTGCGCCTGTTCGACCCCTGGCCGCCGGGCCGGGGCGCGCGCAGCTCGACCAGCCATGTGCGCTGGATGCAGGCCGTGGCCGATCGCATCTGCGGGGTGTTCCAGCGGTAGTGGCGCCCGGCTGCTGTGGCCGTTGGCACCGGTGCATGAAAAAATCCTGACTTTCCGCGAACCGTTTTGGCGGGTGGCTGCCTCTTTCCATGCGGGAGGGGCGTTCTGTTCCTCCGCATTCACACGTCACGGATCGAAGGAAACCACCATGCTCTACGTCAAGAATGTTCCCGGCTGGGAACGCGCCCTGCGCATCGCCCTGGGCCTCGCCGGCCTCGCCTTCGCCGCCATGAACTGGCCGGCGGACGTCCTGGCCGTCGCGGTCGGCCTCATGGGCGCGATGCTGGCCCTCACTGGACTCGTCGGCTTCTGCCCGATGTGCGCGATGGTCGGGCGCACCCTCGACAAGGGCCGCTGACCCATGGCCACCGCAGCGATCGATCGCACCTGCCTGATCCTGGCCGCGCAGACCGGCGACCCCGTCGCCCTCGAGGGCCTGCTCGCCGCCTGCCAGACCGACGCGCGCCGCTACGCCCGCCGGCACTGCCAGGCCAGCGACGTGGACGACGCCGTGCAGGAATCGCTGCTGGTGGTCGCGCGCCGCGTGCGCGGGCTGCAGGCGGCCGCGGCGTTCTCGTCGTGGCTGTTCACCGTCATCCGGCGCGAATGCCTGCGCCTGCAGCGCGCGATGTTCCGCCACGACCCGCTCGACGAAGACACCGTCGAGCGCCAGCTCGCGGCCCGCAGCGACCACGCGCTGCGCATCGACCTGGCCCATGCGCTCGAATCGCTGCCGGCGCACTACCGCGAGGTCGTGCTGCTGCGCGACTTCGAGGAACTCACCATCGCGGAGATCGCCGAGCGCCTGGGCGAGCCGCCGGGCGCCGTGAAGAGCCGGCTGCACCGGGCGCGCCTGCTGGTGCGCGAGTACCTGCTGGGGTAGCCCGGGGGTGCTCCGGTCGAGGGGCGATGCGACAATCTCGCCGCAATGACAGACACCCTCACGATCACCCGCCCAGACGACTGGCACCTGCACGTGCGCGATGGCGCCGCCCTCGAAGCCGTCGTGCCCCACAGCGCCCGCCAGTTCGGCCGCGCGCTGATCATGCCGAACCTGCGTCCGCCCGTGACCACCGCCGCCCAGGCCGTGGCCTACCGCGACCGCATCCGCGCCGCCGTGCCCGCGGGCACGTCCTTCGAGCCCGTGATGTCGCTCTACCTGACCGACAAGCTGCCGCCCGAAGAAATCGCGCTGGCCGCCGAAGCCGGCGTGCGCGCGCTCAAGCTCTACCCGGCCGGCGCCACCACCAACAGCGATGCCGGCGTGACCGACATCCGCAAGACCTACAAGACGCTCGAGGCCATGCAGAAGCACGGCCTGCTGCTGCTGGTGCACGGCGAAGTGACCGACCCCGCCATCGACCTGTTCGACCGCGAAGCCGTGTTCGTCGACCGCGTGATGATCCCGCTGCGCCGCGACTTCCCCGAACTCAAGGTGGTGTTCGAGCACCTCACCACCAAGGAAGGCGCCCACTACGTGCGCGACGCCGACCGCTTCACGGCCGCCACCATCACGGCGCACCACCTGCTGTACAACCGCAACGCCATCTTCACCGGCGGCATCCGCCCGCACTACTACTGCCTGCCCGTGCTCAAGCGCGAGACGCACCGCGTGGCGCTCGTCGAGGCCGCCACCAGCGGCAGCGACCGCTTCTTCCTGGGCACCGACAGCGCGCCGCACCCCGCGCACCTGAAGGAACATGCACTGGGCTGCGCCGGCTGCTACACCGCGCTCACCGCCATCGAGCTGTACGCCGAGGCCTTCGACAGCGTGAACGCGCTCGACAAGCTCGAGGGTTTCGCCAGCTTCCACGGCCCCGACTTCTACGACCTGCCGCGCCACACCGACACCATCACGCTGAAGCGCGAAACCTGGACCCTGCCCGAGACCGTGCCCTACGGCGAAGCCACGCTCAAGCCGCTGCGCGGCGGCGAGACGGTGAACTGGAAGCTCGCATGACGGCGCCGGTGCCCCTGTCGTCGCTGCGCGTGATGCTGCTGATCGACGCCGACAACGTCTCGGCCGACGTGATCGAGCAGGCCGTGCAGCGCACGATGGAGGACTACGGCGCCATCCACGTGCGCCGCGCCTACTGCAACGCCGAGATGGCCGTGAACCGCCAGGCGCTGTTCAAGCGGCTGTCGGTGCGGCCCATGGTGAACCTGTCGGCGGGCAAGAACAGCACCGACATCGCGCTGGCCGTCGACGCCATCGACCTCGTGATCGCCGAGCGGCCCGACGTGGTCGTGCTGGTGTCGTCCGACTCCGACTTCGCGCCGCTCGTGATCCGCCTGCGCGAAAAGGGCTGCCGTGTCTGCGGCATCGGCCAGCAGGGCAAGACCGGCGAAGAGACCGTCGGCATCTACGACAGCTTCATCGACCTCGCGCACCACGGCATCAAGCCGGCCGTGCGCACCGCGCCGGCCAAGAAGGTGGCGGCTGCGAAGAAGACGCCGGCCGCGAAGACCGCCCCCGCGAAGAAGGCGGCTGCCAAGACCGCGCGCAAGACGGCGGCAAAGACGGCCAAGCCGGTGGCACCGCCACCGCCGCAGCAGCCTGAAATCTCCGAAGCCGCCGAGTTCATCCTGCAGGCCGTGCCCGCGCTGCGCCGCGGCACCGACGTGCCGCTGAACGACGTGGCCAAGGCCCTGCGCACCGCCGGCCTGCTCAGCAAGAGCGGCAGCTCGCTCAAGCTCTTCGACAAGCTCACGGGCGAGTTCGCGGTGATGCAGCATCCCGACCGCATCCGATGGACGGGGGCGCCCGCGCCTTGACCCCGGGCCTGCCAGCGGTCGCGGCCATCGAGTGGGCCGCACCCTGGCTGGCGCCGTACCGTGATCCCGGCGAAGCCGTGGCGCGGACCATCGCACAGGGTGGCACCGTCGCCGCCGCGCTGCAGGCGGCCAAGCCACCCGCCGTGCCCGACTTCGTCACGCAGGACGCGCTGCCCGAAGGCCTGGCCTACGAGGCCCACATCTTCCGCACGCGCACCGTGCCCACGCGCGACAACCTGCACGACTTCTTCAACGGCCTGGTCTGGCTGACTTTCCCTGAAACCAAGCGCCGGCTCAACGAACTGCAGGCCACCGAGATCGCACGCGCCGGCGTCGGCGCCACGCGCGGGCCGCTGCGCGATGCGCTCACGCTGTTCGACGAGAACGGTGCGGTGCTCGATGCGCCGCCTGCGCTGTGGGAGGCGCTGATCGCGCGCGACTGGCAGGCGTTGTTCGTCACGCGGCGCAGCCTGTGGCATGAGGCGCGCCTGCTGCTCTTCGGTCATGCGCTGCTCGAAAAACTGGTGACGCCGCGCAAGCCGATCACCGCGCATGTGTTGCTGACGCACTGCGCGACCGGCGCCGCAGCCCTCGACGATGCGGCAATCGCCCGAAGCATCGGTGCGAAAAGGCTCGAAGCCAAGCCTTTCGTTCCCCTGCCGGTGCTCGGCGTGCCCGGTTGGTGCATCGAGAATGACGCGGCTTCGTTCTACGCCGACCCGCAGGTCTTTCGACCGTTGCCGGGCTCGTCGGCAGGCTGAAGCCACGCCAGCACGCACGGGTTCGGGAGGGCCCTCGGCTGGCGGTCGCATCGCGCGCAAGTGCGCGCGACGTACGTCAAGAAAAAATCAGGGAGGTCAAAAAAAGATGGACACCGTCCTCATCGTTCTCAAGCTCGGGCTGGTTCTCTACGGGATCTACAGCTTCATCACCTACATGTCGCGGCGCTCCGAGAACCGGAATGCCTTGAAAGACTTTCGCAGCAGCTCGCCGGTGCTGCGCAGCATCACCGACGAAGAAAAATCGGCGCTGCAACCCTTTCTCATGGGGCAGGGCCTCGTGATCGGCGACAACGTGCACGAGCTCGACGGCGCGTTCGTGCGCCACGGCCTCCAAACGCAAGGCGCGACCACGCTGCACGACACCCTCGGCGACGTCGACGTGCTGCTGCCCTACGACGCCCTCCACTACGTCGAGGCGTACAACGAGGCGCAGGTGGTGCTGGCCGGCAAGTGCGCCGTGGTGATCCGCCTGAACGGCTTCGAACTGCTCGAAGGCCGGGCGCGCGCGCAGCGCCAGCAGGCCCAAGACCAACAATGGCAGCGCGGCGAGCGCGGCGCGCTGCCGTCGCTCGATGAGACCGTGGCGGCCGAAGTGGCGACTGGCGTGGTGGTGCCGGAAGCTGCGGTGGCATCGATCGCGACCGACCCTAACGCGCGCTACCAGCGCGGCGAGGTCGACATCCTGAGCCAGCGCACCGAAACGCCCGAGGAGGTCGAGAGCCGCATCGGGCGCGGCGGCTGGGCCTCGGCCTTCGCGTGGCTTCTGGCGTTCGTGCTGTTGTGGGTCGCCACCTGGGACGCCACGCGCGCGGCGCGCATCTACCTGCTGGGCGCAGGCCTGCTCGCGGGTTTGTGGGCCGTGTGGCTGTTCGTGCGCAAGCCGCCGGCCACGGCGCCGGAGCGGGAACCGCAGCCCGTGAACCGCGTGCGCGGCATGCTCAACCAGATTTCGGTGACGAATGCTGGCAACACGTCGGTCCAGAGCGTGGGCCTGTTCATCGGCGACAAGTTGAGCCTGGTGCTGCCTTCGCACTGGCGCAACGCAGCAGCCGTGGCGCACGGCGAGGTGATCGAAGCTGAGCTGCGCACCAGCGACTACAGCGCAGTGGGCTTCGGCCCCAAGTGGTCGGTGAGCGACGAGTGGCGGCGTTTCCAGCCCGTGTACTGGGGACGGCACCTGCTGCATCTGATCATCGGCCTGCTCGCCGCAGGTGCGGTCGCGCTGTCGGTGCCCGACCTGCGCAGCGAGGCTGCGCTGGCGGCGCAGTGGGTCATGAATGGCAGCGGCACCACCGCCTATGCCGACGTCGGGCAACTGGCCGACAATCCGCCGCCCTGGGGCAGCCGCGCGCGCATGGCAGGCGAAGGCCGGTGCGAGATCGACCTGAGCGGCCGTGCCGGCGTGCCCGCCACCGATTGCACCCTGGTGCGCTGGGACGGCACCGCACCCGTTGTTCCCGCGTTGGACATTCCGCAGACCGTGCTGGCGCTCGCCAGCCCCCACTTCATTCGTGTGTCCGAGGACTACACGATGTCCAGCCTGATCGAGGTGCAGCGGCTTCTGCAGGGCGGACGGGTGGACGACAGGCTCGCGGCCTACAGCGCGCGCGAGCGCACGCTGTGGATCGCGCGGGGTTTCGACCAGTCGGTGGCGGCGATCGAGGCCGCCTGCAAGGACGCCGATGGCCTGTCGCCCTCCGCCTGCGAGAGCCTGCAGCGCGACCTCGTGCGCACCATCGACGCCACCGTAGACAAGGACGGCGTCGACATGCCCGTGATCACCTGGCAGGCGTTGGCCGCGAGCGTGGCGACGGGCCAGGAGAACGCATCCCTGAGGCTGTCGCAGCAACAGCTGGCGTCTGTCCGGCGTGCGTTGCAACAAGCCGTCGACAGTACGGTGGCTGCGAAGATCGAGACGGCGCGCACCGCCATCGTGCCCGCCAAGGGCGGCGTGCTGCTGGCGTCTGCCACGCGCATCGTGGACATGCCGGCGCAGCCCGGCAAGGCCGAAGATGGCGAGAGCACCCCGCTCGCCCGCTGGACCCGCCTGCAGCTCAACGCCACACCAGACAGCCTGAAACCCTTCACCCTCGAAGGCCTCGTGACCGCCAGCGGCAAGGACACCACCGGCACGCCGTGGGTGCGCGTCGACCCGAGCCTCGATGCCTCGCGCATGACTGCGGCGGGCGCGCACGCGCTGTGGTGGCTGTTCGCCGCGGGGCTGGTGCTGGTCAACGGCGTGCTGTTCGCGCTGCGCTGGACGCAGGACAGCCGCCGACGCGACCGGCTCGAGGCTGACATCGCCACCCGCCCCGCGCCGGGCACCAGCGGCCTTTTCTGACAGGCCTTGACTCCGGCGGGGAATATCGGGGCGCCAGAACTTTTGCTCCTATCATGGCTCCACCGGAAGCAACACCGAGGGCCTCCCCGTCGCGCGCGGCTTGAAGAGGGCCCCGGGGCCCTTATCTAAGGGGGCAGATTTCCCCACGGAGAATTCAACTTGAAACGTATCCTTCTGTTTGTCCTGACCAACGTGATGGTCGTCGCGGTGCTCGGCGTGGTCGCCAGCCTGCTCGGCGTCAACCGCTTTCTCACGGCCAACGGGCTCAACCTGACGGCGCTGCTCGGCTTTGCGCTGGTCATGGGCTTCGGCGGCGCGATCATCTCGCTGCTCATCAGCAAGCCCATGGCCAAGTGGACGGCCGGCCTGCGCATGATCGACAACCCCCAGTCGCCCGATGAGGCCTGGATCGTCGGCACCGTGCGCAAGTTCGCCGACAAGGCCGGCATTGGCATGCCCGAGGTCGGCATCTTCGAAGGCGAGCCCAATGCCTTCGCCACCGGCGCGTTCAAGAACTCGTCGCTCGTGGCCGTGTCCACCGGCCTGCTGCAGGGCATGACGCGTGAAGAGGTCGAGGCCGTCATCGGCCACGAAGTCGCGCACATCGCCAACGGCGACATGGTCACGATGACGCTGATCCAGGGCGTGATGAACACCTTCGTCGTGTTCCTCTCGCGCGTGATCGGCTACGCGGTCGACAGCTTCCTGCGCCGCGGCGACGACCGCTCGTCGGGCCCCGGCATCGGCTACTACGTGAGCACCATCGTGCTGGACATCGTGCTCGGCTTCGCCGCCGCGATGGTGGTGGCCTGGTTCTCGCGCCAGCGCGAGTTCCGCGCCGACGCCGGTGCCGCCGCACTCATGGGCAACCGCCAGCCGATGATGAACGCGCTCGCCCGCCTGGGCGGCCTGCCGGCCGGCGAGCTGCCCAAGGCCGTCGAAGCCATGGGCATCACGGGCGCGATGGGCAAGCTGTTTGCCACGCACCCGCCGATCGAAGAGCGCATCGCGGCGCTGCAGAACGCGCGCTGAGCAAGTTGCAGGCACGGCGGCCAACGCCGTCGCCCATGAAAAAAGCCGCCACAGTGATGTGGCGGCTTTTTTCGTTGGAGCGGGCGTGTTGCGTCAGTCCGCAGCGGGTGCTTCGGGGGCGGCCGGGGCGGCTTCTGCGTCGGGCGCCGCCTGCACTTCAGGCGCTGCGGCTGCCGCCGCTTCAGCGGCCACCGCTGCGGCAGCGGCAGCAGCCTCGGCCCGCTTCTTGTCGTCCCGCACGCGTTGCAGCGTGCGCGTCACGTCGCCGGGCTTCATGCCGTACATGTCGGCGAACTCCTGTTCGCTGCGGCCGCTGGCTTCGAAGGCGCGCAGCAGGGCTTCGCGCTTGGCGGCCTGCTGGGCGAGTTCGGCCAGGGCTTCGTCGACGACGGCATTGTTGTTGGCATCGCGCGAGCGCACCAGCACGGCATAGGCCTCGTGGTCGAGGCCGGAGGCTTCGATGGCCTTGGCGATGCGCGTCACCAGCTGCGGACGCAGGTCTTCGCCGGGGTTGCGGTGCGAGCGGCGGCGGTGCAGCTCGAGGATGGCGTGGTGCACGTGCTCGGGCGCGACCGGGTCGAGCGCGTTGCCGTCCAGGTCATGGCGCGCATGGCCGGCGGCCACGCTTTCGAGGTAGCGCGTGGAGCGCGCGTGCTGGCCCATCGCGATCTTCAGGTCTTCGGCCTTGAAGTCTTCGGGATGGCGCGCGATCAGCTCTTCGTACACGCCGAGCTTCAGCGGCACGAAGCGTGCGCCGAACAGCTGCGGGTACAGCTCGAACAGGCGCTCGAGCACGGGGTTGACCTTGCGCGGTGCGCGCTGGGCTTCGGGCTGTTGTTGCTGTTGCGGCTGCTGTCCGCGCGGCTTGCGCCCTTGCTGCGGCTGTTGCTGCCCGTGCGGGCGCTGTTGCTTGGCGCGCGGCGGGCGTTGTTGCTGCTGCTGTTGCGCGGGGGCGGGCTGCGCCGCCGACGCGTCAGCGCCTGCGTCGGTGCCCGCGCCGGCCTTCAGCTGCTGCAGCTGCTCGGCCATGTCCGGGCGCTGGCGCCGTGCGTTGCGCGAGTTCGTGTTCGGGGCGGCGGTGGATGCGTCGGTCATACGGAAGGCTCGGCGATGGGCGCGAGGGGATGGAAAGGGAAGAAAAAGAACAACCGGTCCCGCGCGGTCAGCGCGGCCGGAACATCCTGCGGGTATTGTCAGGGCGGATGGTCATGCGCGTGCAGCGCCTCGGTCACCTCGGTCAGGGACCTGCCGCCCGATCAGCAGCCGGAACGGCAGCAGCATCAGCACGCCGACACCGAGCTTCACGCCCAGGTCGCCGAGCGCCCAGGTGAGCCAGGGGCCGTCGGTGCCTGCGAAGGCGATGCCCCAGAAGACGATGCTGTCGAGCACGGCCGCGATCACCGTGGCCACCAGCGGCGCGCGCCACCACAGGCCCCGGCGCAGGCGGTCGAACACGCGGATGTCGAGCAGCTGCGAGGCGATGAAGGCCAGGCCCGAGGCGGCGGCGATGCGCGCCGGCGCCAGCAGCAGCGACACCGCCACGGCCACCGCGAAGCCGACCCACGCCACGCGCCGCGCCATGCCGGGGCCGAAGCGCCGGTTGACGAGGTCGCTCACGAGGTAGGCCACCGGGTAGGTGAAGGCGCCCCAGGTGAGCCAGTCGTTGATGGCGAACTGCACCAGGACGTTGGACGCGAGCACCACGGCGGCCATCGCCAGCGTGGCGACGGCCAGCTGGCCGGTGGTGGGGCGGTGGAAGTGCATCGTCAAACCGCGCTGCCGAGCACGCTGCGCGCCACGGCCTCCGCCACCTTGATGCCGTCCACGCCGGCCGACAGGATGCCGCCCGCGTAGCTCGCGCCTTCGCCGGCCGGGTAGAGGCCGCGCACGTTGAGGCTCTGGAAGTCGTCGCCGCGCGTGATCTTGATCGGCGACGAGGTGCGCGTTTCCACGCCCGTGAGCACGGCGTCGTGCGTGTCGAAGCCCTTGATCTTGCGGCCGAAGGCCGGGAAAGCTTCGCGCATCGCCTCGATGGCGTAGGCGGGCAGGGCCTGGTGCAGGTCGGTCGGCGTCACGCCGGGCTTGTACGACGGGATGATGCTTCCGAGCGCGGTCGACGGCTTGCCGGCGATGAAGTCGCCCACCAACTGGCCGGGCGCGTGGTAGTTGCTGCCGCCGAGCACGTAGGCGTTGCTTTCGAGCTGGCGCTGCAGCGCGATGCCTGCCAGCGCATCGCCGGGGAAGTCCTTCGGGTCGATGCCCACCACGATGCCCGCGTTGGCGTTGCGTTCGTTGCGCGAGTACTGGCTCATGCCGTTGGTGACCACGCGGCCCGGCTCGCTGGTGGCCGCGACCACGGTGCCGCCGGGGCACATGCAGAAGCTGTAGACCGAGCGGCCGTTGCTGGCGTGGTGCACCAGCTTGTAGTCGGCCGCGCCCAGCAGCGGGTGGCCCGCGTGGCGGCCCCAGCGGGCGCGGTCGATGAGGCCCTGCGGGTGCTCGACGCGAAAGCCGATGGAGAAGGGTTTGGCCTCGATGTGCACGCCGCGTGCATGCAGCATCTCGAAGGTGTCGCGCGAGCTGTGGCCCAGCGCCATCACGACGTGGTCGGCGCGCAGTTCGCTGCTCTGGCCCGTCGTCTGATCGAGCACGGTGAGGCCACGCAGATGGCCGTCTTCGATGTGCACGTCGGTCACGCGCTGCTCGAAGCGGATCTCGCCGCCGAGCGCGACGATCTGCTCGCGGATGTTCTCCACCACCTTCACCAGCTTGAAGGTGCCGATGTGCGGGTGCGCGACGTACAGGATTTCGGGCGGCGCGCCGGCCTTCACGAACTCTTCCATCACCTTGCGGCCGAGGAAGCGCGGGTCCTTGATCTGGCTGTAGAGCTTGCCGTCCGAGAAGGTGCCGGCGCCGCCTTCGCCGAACTGCACGTTCGACTCGGGGTTGAGCACGCTCTTGCGCCACAGGCCCCAGGTGTCGCGGGTGCGCTGGCGCACGGTCTTGCCGCGTTCGAGCACGATGGGCTTGAAGCCCATCTTCGCGAGCATCAGCGCCGCGAAGATGCCGCAGGGGCCGAAGCCGATCACCACGGGGCGCGTGGCGTCCGCGGGCGCCTGGCCCGGCGGCGTGTAGCGCATGTCGGGCGCGGGCTGGATGTGCGGGTGGCTGGCGTGCCTGGCCAGCAGCGCGGCTTCGAGCGCGGCATCGGCCAGCTGCACGTCGCAGATGTAGACCGTGAGCAGGTCGGCCTTGCGGGCGTCGAAGCTGCGCTTGTAGACGGTGTGGGAGGCGATCGCGGCAGGCGGAACGTCGAGCGTCCGGGCGATCAGGGTGGCCAGCGCCTCTGGGGCGTGGTCGAGCGGGAGTTTGAGTTCGGAGATTCGCAGCATGTCGTGGGGCTTGTGGTTATCAAGCAGACCGACGATTTTAAGCGCCCGGGGCGCTATGAAACTTGTAGCTGGGTCAGGCGGGCAGGAAGCCTTCGACGGAGAGGTAGCGCTCGCCCGTGTCGTAGTTGAAGCCCAGCACCACCGCGTCGGGCGCCAGCGAGGGCAGCTTCTGCGCAATGGCCGCGAGCGTCGCGCCCGACGAGATGCCGACCAGGATGCCTTCCTCGACCGCGCAGCGGCGCGCCATTTCGCGCGCGGGTTCGGCGTCGACCTGCAGCACGCCGTCGAGCAGCGAGGTGTCGAGGTTCTTCGGAATGAAGCCCGCGCCGATGCCCTGGATGGGGTGGGGCGCCGGCGCGCCGCCCGAGATCACGGGCGAGGCCACCGGCTCCACCGCGAACACCTGCAGCTTGGGCCACTTCTTCTTGAGCACCTTCGCCACGCCGGTGATGTGGCCGCCCGTGCCCACGCCGGTGATGAGCACGTCGATGCCCTCGGGAAAGTCGGCCGCGATTTCTTCGGCCGTGGTGCGCACGTGCACGTCGACGTTGGCGGGGTTGTTGAACTGCTGCGGCATCCACGCGCCCGGCGTGCCGGCCACGATTTCCTCGGCGCGGGCGATGGAGCCCTTCATGCCGTTGGCGCGCGGCGTGAGGTCGAAGGTGGCGCCGTAGGCCAGCATCAGGCGGCGGCGCTCCACCGACATGCTGTCGGGCATCACCAGGATCAGCTTGTAGCCCTTGACGGCCGCGACCATCGCCAGGCCGATGCCGGTGTTGCCCGAGGTGGGCTCGACGATGGTGCCGCCGGGCTTGAGCGCGCCGCTCTTCTCGGCGTCTTCCACCATCGCGAGCGCGATGCGGTCCTTGATCGAGCCGCCGGGGTTGGCGCGCTCCGACTTGATCCAGACCTGCTGCTTCGCATGGCCGAACAGGCGGTTGATGCGGATGTGCGGCGTGTTGCCGATGGTCTGGAGGATGTTCTGGGCCTTCATGGAATCTCCTTGGGTGCGAGGGTCGGATGGTCAGCGCGCATTGTGGCGCCCCCTGGGCCGGGTTGCACCCGGCCCGCGACCGTTTCAGCACGAGGGGATGGCAGGCCGTTGCGATTCAGGCCTCCAGGGCTTCCAGCGGCCCGAAGAACTCGTAGCGAAGCTGCTGCTTCGGCACGCCGAGCGCCAGCCCGTTCGCATACACCGCCTGCATGAAGGGCTTCGGTCCGAGGAAGTACAGGTCGACGTCGCGGTCTTCCGGCAGCACTCCGGCCAGCAGCTCGCGGGTGACGAAGCCGGTCGCGTGCGGCGTGTCGGTGTCGCGCGGCGCGTCGTAGACATACAGCGGCTTCACGTTCGCATGCCGCTGCGCGAGTGCGTCGACGCGGGCGCGGAACGCATGCGCGCCGCCGTGCCGCGCCGCATGGACGAAGTGCACCGGCCGGCCCGTGTGGGCCACCGATTCGAGCATGCTCATCGCGGGCGTGATGCCCACGCCGCCCGTCACCAGCACGAGGGGGCGCACCTGCTCGCCCGCGGGCTGCAGCACGAAGTCGCCGCACGGCGCCTGCACCTGCAGCCGCGTGCCGACCGCGGCGGCCTCGTGGAGCCAGTTCGAGGCGCGGCCGCCTTCCTCCTTCTTCACGCTGATGCGGTACCACGGCTTGCCCGGCGCGTCGGACAGCGAGTAGTTGCGCCGCACCGGCTGGCCGTCGATCTCCAGCACCAGCGTGAGGTACTGCCCCGGCGTGAACGCCAGCAGCGCGCCGCCGTCCACGGGCTCCAGGTAGAACGAGGTGATGACCTCGCTTTCGTCCTCACGCCGTGCCACGCGGAATTCGCGCGTGCCGCGCCATCCGCCGGGTTGGGCCGCGTTGGCGCTGTAGACGGCTTCTTCCGCGGCGATGAGCAGGCCCGCCAGCGATTCGTAGGCCTCGCCCCAGGCGGCGATCACCTCGTCGGTCGCGGCATCGCCGAGCACCTCCTTCACGGCGCGCAGCAGGTAGTGGCCGACGATCGGGTAGTGCTCGGGCAGCACGCCCAGCGCGGCGTGCTTCTGGATGATGCGGGGCAGGGCGCCGGCGATCGCTTCGAGCCGGTCGATGTGCGCGCCGTACGCGATGACCGCGCCCGCCAGCGCGCGCGCCTGCGTGCCGGCGGCCTGGTGCGCTTCGTTGAAGAAGGCCTTCACCTGCGGATGGCCCTCGAACATGATCTTGTAGAAGTGGCTGGTGATGGCCTCGCCGTGGGCCTGGAGCGCGGGCACGGTGGACTTGACGATGGCGATGGTTTGCGGGTGCATGGTCTGGCTCTTCCTCAGTTGAGATGCCGTTTCCATCTCACGATCCGTGCCAGCCGGAAGGCCTCTGCAAGTGCTTGACGCCATTGGGGATTTATTGGGCGTGGTCAAATTCACAACAACTTCAGCGTTGTACTTATGACCACATTGCATGTCGATTCGACCACCGAAGCCTCACCACCTGAGCCCGAGCCCGAAGCCGAGGCCGCCCGCTACCGATCGCTGCTCGCCGCCGCGCGCGGACTGGTCCGCTGCGATGCCGCCGCGCTGCTGCAGCTCGACGTCGACGTGCTGAAGCCCGTCGCGGTCGACGGCCTGAGCGATGAAACCCTCGGGCGCCAGTTTCCCGTCGCCGCCCATCCGCGCTTCGCGCGCCTGCTCGCCAGCGAACGGGGCCTGCGCTTCGCCCACGACAGCAACCTGCCCGACCCGTACGACGGCCTCGTCGCCGGCCAGCCGGGCATCCTGCCCGTGCACGACTGCATGGGCGCGCCGCTGCGCCTGCGCGGCGCCGTCTGGGGCCTGCTCACGCTGGACGCCCTGGAGCCGCACGCCTTCGATGCCGTGGGCCCGGCGCAGATGGAGGCACTGATCGCCCTCGTCGAAACCGGCATCGAGGCCGCCGACACGATCCGCGAGATGCAGGCACGCGCGATGCGCGAGCAGGCCGTCGCGCAGGCGCTGCGTGCCGGGCGCGGCGCGCCGCGCGAGCTGCTGGGCAGCAGCCCGGCGATGAAGCAGCTGTGCCACGAGATCGACACCGTCGCCGTGTCCGACCTCACGGTGCTGCTGCTCGGCGAAACCGGCGTCGGCAAGGACCTGGTCGCGCAGCGCCTGCACGCGCGCTCGCGCCGCAGCGAGCAGCCGCTCGTGCAGGTCAACTGCGCGGCGCTGCCCGAGTCGCTGGCCGACAGCGAACTCTTCGGCCACAAGCGCGGCGCGTTCACCGGCGCCGTGCAGGACCGCGACGGCAAGTTCGAGATCGCCGATGGCGGCACGCTCTTTCTCGACGAGGTCGGCGAGCTGCCGCTGAGCGTGCAGGCCAAGCTGCTGCGCGTGCTGCAAAGCGGCGAGGTGCAGCGCCCCGGCAGCGACCGCATGCGCAAGGTCGACGTGCGCGTGATCGCGGCCACCAACCGCGACCTGCCCGCGGCGATCGCGCAGGGCCGGTTTCGCGCCGACCTGTACCACCGGCTGTCGGTCTATCCGCTCGTGGTCGCGCCGCTGCGCGAGCGGGGGCGCGATGTGCTCGTGCTCGCCGGCAGCTTTCTCGAGGAGAACCAGCACCGGCTGGGCGCGCGCAACCTGCGGCTCTCGCCGGCGTCGAAGGCCGCCATGCTGGCGCACGGCTGGCCGGGCAATGTGCGCGAGCTCGAGCATGTGATCAGCCGCGCTTCGCTGCGGGCGTTCAGGGAACAGCCGCGCGGCTCGCGCTGGACGGCCATCGAACCGCATCACCTGGCGCTGGACAGCGCTGCCGCCGTGGGAGGCGCGGTGGCAGCGCCCGTGCAGGCCCCGGCGAACGAACACGCGGGGCCTGCCATCGCTGGCGGCACGCTGCGCGAGGCGACCGACGCCTTCCAGCGGACCTGGCTCTTGGAACTGCTCGCCCGCCACGGCGGCCGCGTGGCCAGCGCCGCGCGCGAGGCCGGCATCGACCGCAGCAACTTCCACCGGACCTTGCGCAAGCTGGGCCTGGTGCAGGCCGGCGACAGCGAAACGCCCGGCTGACGGTCGGCTGGCGGCGTCGCCTGAAGGGTCATTGATGGGGCGGGCGATAATCGAGCGGTGAAGCACGCCAGACCGCCGCTGGTGCAAGCCCGAAAGGGACGATGCTCTGCCCTCGGGCAACAGCATCGGGTCGAAAGATCGCACTGGAGGAACGTCCGGACTGCACAGGACAGCGCAGGAGTTAACGACTCTCCACCGTGAGGTGAGGATCAGAGCAACAGAGACGAGCCGATTCAGTTCGGGTGAAACGGGCAATCTCTGCGCGCAGCAACACCAAGTAGGCCAGTATTGAGGTGGTTCCGCTGAGCTGGCGGGTAGGTGGCATCGAGCCGTTTGGCGACAAACGGCCCAGAGTAATGGCGGTCACGCCGGGGTCTTCGCAAGAGGGCTCCGGTGCACAGAATCCGGCTTATCGGCGAGCTTCACACTTTTCTTTCTCCCCCCTTTTCCCTGGGCCGCGCGCCGGCGTCGTGCGCGGCCGCGTGCAAGACTCGGTAGAAACCCGTACAATTGTTAGCAAGCTAACTAATTGATAACGCCGTGGCCGATACCGAACCCATCTCCCCGTTGCGCGAACACGCGCTGATGCGGCTCGGCACCTCGCTGTCGGTGCTCCAGCGCGGCTACCGCGCGGCGGCCGACAAGGCGGTGGCGCACGTGGGCCTGTCGCAAACGCTGGCCTGGCCGGTTGTGGTGCTCGGGCGGATGGAAGACGGCGTGCGTCAGGGCACGGTGGCCGAGGCGCTGGGCATCGAAGGGCCGTCGCTGGTGCGCTCGCTCGACCAGCTGGTCGAGGCTGGCTTCGTCGAGCGCCGCGAAGACCCGGCCGACCGCCGCGCCAAGACGCTGCACCTCACGCCCGCCGGCCGCGCTGTCTGCGAGCCCATCGAGGCCGCGCTGCGCCAGATGCGCGCCGCGCTGTTCGAAGGCACTCCCGACGAGGACATTGCCGCCACCTTGCGCGTCTTCGGCGCGCTCGAGGCCAAGCTCGGCCGCAGTGCCGCCGGCATGCAGAGCCTGCAGCAGGAAGGGCGCGGCCAGTAGATGTCCACGGCGATGTCGTTGCCGCGCTTCACCCGCGCGGAAGTTCTCTTTTCCGTCAAGAGCTTCGCCGCCGCGATGCTGGCGATGTACCTGGCCAGCCGCGCCGGCCTGCCGCGCCCGTTCTGGGCGCTCATGACCACCTACGTCGTCGCCCACCCGCTGGCCGGCGCCGTGCGCTCCAAGGCGGTGTTCCGCTTCTGCGGCACGCTCATCGGCAGCGTCGCCACCGTGCTGATGGTGCCCGCGCTGTCCAACGCGCCCGAGCTGCTCACGCTGGTGCTCGCGCTGTGGGTGGGGCTGTGCCTGTATGTGTCGCTGCTCGACCGCACGCCGCGCTCGTACGTCTTCATGCTCGCGGGCTACACGGCGGCGCTGATCGGCTTTCCGTCGGTGCAGACGCCGCTCGTGCTGTTCGACACCGCCGTGGCGCGCGTGGAAGAGATCGGCCTGGGCATCTTCTGCGCCACGCTGGTCCACAGCCTCGTGCTGCCCGCGGGGCTCGCGCCCACCGTGCTGGGCCTGCTCGACCGCACGCTGAAAGACGCGCGCCAGTGGATCGGCGACCTGTTCCAGCCCGGCGATCGCAGCACCCCCAAGGACGCCGACCCCAAGCGCCTGGACGCCGACCCCAAGCGCCTGGACGACGACCGCCGCCGCCTGGCCGGCGACATCACGCAGCTGCGCCTGCTCTCGACCCACGTGCCCTTCGACACCACGCACCTGCGCTGGACCGCCGGCGCGATCCGCGCCATGCAGGACCGCGTGGCGGCGCTCACGCCCGCACTGTCGGCCGTCGAAGACCGGCTGCAGGCGCTGGCGCAAGCCGAAGGCCGCCTCGCGCCCGACGTCACCGCCGTGCTGGCGCTGGCCGCACAGTGGCTGCGCGACGAAAGTGACCCGGCCGTCGATGCCTCCGCACGCCTGCAGGCGCTGCGCCAGGCCATCGCCGCGCTGGGCAGCGCGCAGGGCGCGGGGTTCACGCCCTGGGCCCGCGCACTGCGCATCGGCCTGGCGGGCCGGCTCGAAGAGCTGGTCGACGGCTGGACCGCCTGCGCCCAACTGCGCCGCGACATCGACGAAGGCCTGAAGGGCGGCGCGCCGCTGCGCCGCACGGCCGCGCTGGGCCAGCGCGCGATGCACCGCGACCACGGCATGGCGCTGCTGTCGGCGCTGGCCGCCGTCATCGCCATCTGCGTGTGCGGCGCGTTCTGGATCCTCACGGGCTGGACCATGGGCTCGGCCGCCACCATGATGGCCGCCGTCTTCTGCTGCTTCTTCGCCACCATGGACGACCCCGTGCCCGCGATGCACGGCTTCCTGAAGTGGACGCTGTGGTCCATTCCCATCTCGGCCGTCTACGTGCTGGTGCTCATGCCCACGGTGCAGGACTTCGGCATGCTCGCGCTGGTCTGCGCGCCGCTGTTCCTGGTGCTGGGCCTGTACCTGCCGCGCCCGACGCACTTCATGGCCGCGATGGCGCTGGTGTTCGGCGTGTCGGGCACGCTGGCGATGCACGACACCGCGAGTGCCGACCTCGTGAGCTTCATCAACAGCATGACCGGCCAGATCGTCGGCGTGGTGATGGCCGCGCGCGTCACGCGGCTGGTGCGTTCGGTGGGCGCCGACTGGAGCGCGCGCCGCATCCAGCGCGCCACCTGGCGCGAACTCGGCGACATGGCCGCCTCCACCCAACCGCAGTACGCGCAGAGCGACGCCTACGCCGTGCGCATGCTCGACCGCATCGGCCTGCTGGCGCCGCGCATCGCGCAGGCCGGCGGCACCGTCGAGGGCGTGGCCGCCAACGACGCGCTGCGCGACCTGCGCATGGGCGCCGACATCGCCGTGCTGCAGCGCGTGCGCGCCCAGCTGCCGATGGCCACCTCGGCCGCGCTGCTCGGCGGCATCGCGCGCTTCTTCCGCCAGCGCGGCGAAGGCCGCATGGCGCCGCGCCCGGCGGCGCTGCTGCCGCAGATCGACGAGGCGCTGGCGGCCGTGCTCGCTGCGCGCGACAGCTCCACCGCGTCGCGCGCCGCCGTCACCGCGCTGGTCGGCCTGCGCCGAAACCTGTTCCCCGACGCGCCGCCTTCGCTGGCAGGCGTGTCTTCCTCTTCACCGCAAGGAGCTTCCGCATGATCGGCGAAGCCAGTTTCTACGGGCTCTACGTGCCCTGGCTCATGCTGCTGGCCGGCGCCGCGCTGCTCGCCCTGTGGGGCGTGCGCCGGCTGCTCGCCGCCACCGGCCTGTACCGCTGGGTGTGGCACCCGGCGCTGTTCGACATGGCGCTGTACCTGCTGCTGCTGTACGGCCTGAGCCGCCTCACGGCGCACCTGCAATGACAACGCAAACCACACAGAGATTTCCATGAAAGCCAACCCCTTCGCAGACAACCCCCGGGCCCAGAGCCTGCTGCGCGTTCTCCTCACCGTGGCCGTGGTGGCCGCCGCCGTCTGGGCGGGCTTTCGCCTGTGGGACCACTACGAGCTCGCACCGTGGACGCGCGACGGCCGCGTGCGCGCCAACGTGGTCCAGATCGCGCCCGACGTGTCAGGCCTCGTCACGGCCGTGCCGATCCGCGACAACCAGCCGGTCGCCGCCGGCACGCTGCTGTTCGAGGTGGACCGCGCGCGCTACGACCTCGCCGTGCGCCAGGCGCAGGCCGCGCTCGCCGCGCAGCGCGCCGTGAGCGCCCAGGCCCAGCGCGAGAACGCGCGCAACACGGGGCTCGACGAGCTGGTGTCGAAGGAGTCGCGCGAACAGACCCGCGCTCGCGTCGAGCAGGCCCAGGCCGCCGTCGCGCAGGCCGAGGTGGCGCTCGATTCGGCGCGCCTGAACCTGCAGCGCGCCGAAGTGCGCGCGCCGGCCGACGGCCTCGTCACCAATCTCGACCTGCGCCAGGGCAGCTACGCCGCCGCCGGCCGGCCGGTGCTCGCGCTGGTCGATGCGCAGTCGTTCTACGTCGAGGGCTACTTCGAAGAAACCAAGCTGCCGCGCATCCACCTGGGCGACCGCGTGCGCGTGACGCCGATGGGCGGCGGCGCGGTGCTCGAAGGCGCGGTCGACAGCGTGGCCGCCGGCATCGCCGACCGCGACCGCTCCACCAGCGCCAACCTGCTGCCCAGCGTGAACCCGACCTTCAACTGGGTGCGGCTGGCGCAGCGCATCCCGGTGCGCGTGAAGCTCGACCCGCTGCCCGAAGGCGCGCGCCTCGTGGCTGGCCAGACGGTCACGGTGCAGGTCCTCGAACACGACGCGGCCCACGCGGCCGCCACGCCGAAGAAGGGATGACCGCCATGACCCGCTTCGCCTTTCGCATGGCTTCGCTCGCGGTCGCGGCTGGGCTCGCGGCCTGCGCGGCGGTCGGCCCCGACTACCGGCAACCGCCCGAGGCGCTGGCCAGCCAGCCCGCTGCCGGCAAGCCTTTCGCCGAAGCACCGGCGAATGCCGCGCCGCTGCCCGCGCACTGGTGGCGCCTGTACCACGACCCGCTGCTCGACCGGCTCGTCACCCAGGCGCTCGCGCACAACACCGACCTGCGCCAGGCCGTGGCCAACCTCGAGCGCGAACGCGCCATCGAAACCGAAGTGGCCGGTGCCAAGTACCCCACCATCGGCGTGAACGCCGGGCCGTCCTTCGGCCACGTCTCGGGCCTGTCGCTGCTGCAAAAGGGCTACGAGCCGCCGAACACCTTCAACTACAGCGCGGGCGCGTCGCTGTCGTACCAGGTCGACCTGTTCGGCCAGATCCGCCGCGCCATCGAGGCCTCGGCCGCCAGCAGCCAGGCCGCCGAAGCCGCGCTCGACCTCGTGCGCGTGAACGTCGCGGCCGGCACCGCGCGCGCCTACGCCGAAGCTTGCTCGGCCGGCCTGCGGCTGCAGATCGCGCAGAAGTCGGTCTCGCTGCAGCAAGACGCCGTGAACGTCACCGAGCGCCTGCAGCGCGCGGGCCGCGCCGGTGCCATCGACGCCGGCCGCGCGCGCGCCCAGCTCGCGCAGCTCGACGCCGCGCTGCCGCCGCTGAAGGCCCAGCGCCAGGGCGCGCTCTACCGCCTGGCCACGCTCACTGGCGCGCTGCCGCAAGACTTTCCGCGCGAGGTGGCCGACTGCACCACGCCGCCGCGCGTGGCCGGCGCACTGCCGGTGGGCGATGGCGCCGCGCTGCTGCGCCGCCGGCCCGACATCCGCCAGGCCGAGCGCAGCCTCGCTGCCTCGACCGCGCGCATCGGCGTGGCCACGGCCGACCTCTATCCGAAGGTGACGCTGGGCCTGTCAGGCTCGTCGGCCGGCCATGCCACCGGCTTCGGCCGCCAGGACACGCTGGCCTGGAGCGTCGGCCCGCTGATCTCGTGGACCGTGCCCAATACCGGCGCCGCGCAGGCCCGCATCGCGCAGGCCGAGGCCGGCACGCGCGCCGCGCTCGCGAAGTTCGACGGCACCGTGCTCACCGCGCTGCGCGAGACCGAGACCGCACTGGGCACCTACGCCCGCGAGCTCGACCGCCGCGCCGCCCTGCAGGCCTCGCGCGACGAAAGCGCCAAGGTCGCCGCGCAGGCGCGCCAGCTGTACCGCAACGGCCGCACCGCCTACCTCGACGCGCTCGACGCCGAACGCGCGCTGGCCGGCGCCGACGCCGCCTTGGCCGCCAGCGACGCGCAACTGGCCGACGACCAGGTCGTGCTGTTCATGGCGCTCGGCGGCGGCTGGGAGCCGGCCGATGATGCGCTCGCACAAAGCCAACAAGGCAAGCCCGCCACGACCGTCCGCTGAGCGGCACGTGCCGCTCGCCGGCCGCAACGCTCAGCGCGTGAACAGCCAGCCGCCCTTGGGCTGGCGCGTCAGCTCGTGGCGCTTGATGGCGCGCTCCTCGCCGTCGTCGCCCACGTAGACCACGTCGAAGCGCAGCAGCCGGGGCGACACCAGTTTCCAGTTCTGGATGCGCTGCACCGTCACGCAGGCGGTCTTGTCGTGGTACTGCATCTCGGCCATCGGCCCGCCCTGGAAGCCCGTGCCGTCGAACAGTCGGCCGGGCGCCGCGAAGGGGTTGAGCACCGCGCCGTTGCGCGCCGTGATGCAGCCTTCGGTACGCAGGAAGGATTCGATGGTCGGCGACGCGCTCCCCACCACCTTGCCCACCGCGGGGCTCGGGGGCTTGCCGCCGACGGCTTCGCGGATGCGATCCACCTGCACCGCGGTGATCGGCGCGAGGCCGTCCTTGGAAACCACGGCGGGTGGGGCGGCTGTCGTCGCGGCGGTCGGCGAACCGACCGGCGCGTCCGGGAACAGCAAGGCCGTGAGGTAGCTGCAGCCCGCCAGCAGCGTCAGGGGCAGGGTGCAGGCCAGGGTGCGGATCGGTGTGCCGAACTTCATGGTGCTGGTATCTCCCGTGTGCGGCGCGGGGCCGCTGTCTTCAGGTGGCAGTTTGCGGTGCTGCCTCGTCGTCCTCAAGCCGCTTTCAAAAACGCTCGTTCGGCGCCAGGTAGCGCCACTGGCCCGGCTGCAGCCCGGCCAGCGAGACGCGGCCCACGCGCAGGCGCCGCATGGCGACGATGCGCAGGTTCACGCCGTCGCAGATGTGCGCGATCTGCCCGGGCCGCGCGCCCTTGAGTGCAAAGCGCAGCCCGGTCTGCTCGGGCGACTGCCGGCCGATGCTCACGCGCGCGGGCGAACGCTCCAGCCGCGCCAGCACCTCGGGGCTCACCGGGCCGGCCACGTCGACCATCACTTCGTGTTCGAGGATGCCCGCGTCTTCCTGCAGTTTGCGCTCGATGCGCCATTCCTGCGTGTAGGCCACGAGGCCGCTGGCGCCGGTTTCGAGCGGCGTCATGCAACGCTGGCCGCGCGCATGCGCCGGCAGGAAACGCTGGCCCTCGCGCTCGGGCTCGTGGTGGTTGGCGGCCACCAGCAGCTGGTGGGCGTTGTCGGTCGGCATGCCGGCGGGCTTGTAGAGCACCATCGTCACCGGCACCACGGGCTCGGGCCGCGCACCGGCGGCGATCTCGACCTGCTGATGCGGCTGCACGCGCGACTGCGGCAGCAGCGCGGGCACGCCGTCCACGCGCACCGCGCCGTTCTCGATCAGCAGCTCGGCCTCGCGGCGCGACACCTGGGCCAGGGCGGCCACGCGCTTGGCCAGGCGCACGCCTTCGTCGTCGGGTGCAGAGGGGCGGTTCGAGCGGTTCATCGCGCGTCGGCCAGTTGCCGGATGCGCGCCACGTGCGCCGCCAGCGAACGCGCCGCCACCGGCCACATGCGCTCGGGTACGTCGTCGTAGGCGAGCGGCAGCCACTGCTCGGGCGTGCCGTCGGGCAGCCGCTGCATCGCGGCGGCGATCTTGGCCTCGCGCTTGAGGCGGTGCGCCTTCAGGTGCGCGATGGCCGTGCGCGCAAAGCCGATCACGTAGCCGTGCGCCGGCAGGATGAAATCGATGCCGCCGGCCGCGCAGGCCGCGTCGAGCTTGTCGAGCGAATCGAGGTACGCCGTCATGTCGCCGTCCGGCGGATCGACCACCGTCGTGCTGCCGTTGAGGATGTGGTCGCCCGAGAACAGCAGGCCGTCTTCTTCGAGCACCAGGCACAGGTGGTTGGCCGCGTGGCCGGGCGTGTGGATGGCGCGCAGCGTGTGCACGAGCGGCGTGCCGTCGGGTGCGGTGCCCGAGAGCACCAGCCGCTCGCCGTCGGCCAGCTCGCGCTCGGCGCTGAAGCGTGCGGTGGAGCGCGCCGTGGGCGCGGACGACAGCCCGAGGATCGGCGGCTTGCGCTCTGCCGCGCACAGCGCCTGCAGCGGCGCGGCGCCCGGCGAGTGGTCGGCGTGCGAGTGCGTGCAGACGATCAGGCGGATGTCGCCCTGCGTGGCTTCGATCAGCCGTGCGAGGTGCGTCGCGTCGTTCGGGCCCGGGTCGATCACGAGGTAGCCGGTGGCCGCGTCGCCCACGAGGTAGGTGTTGGTGCCCGGGCCGGTCATGGCGCTGGGGTTCGGCGCGGTGAGGCGCTGCACGTTCTTCAGCAGCGCCACGGGCTGCGTGCTCTGCCAGTCGAGCGCGTGCGCGATCTGGCCATCGGGGCACACCAGCGCGAGTTCGCCGAAGGGCGACTCGTGTTCCATGTAGCGCGCGTCCTCGCCCTTGAGCAGGCCGGCGCGCGGGCAGCTGGTCCACAGCGGCTTCTCCTGGCCGTCGGCCCCGGGCGCGCAGGCCGCGAGCACCGCATCGACCGTCGCATAGGCCGCCATGCGCTGCAGCGTGCGGATGGTCGGGAAGATCATGAAGAAGCTGCCGGCCTCGTGGCGCGCCAGCGCGTCGGCCGGGCGCACCCAGCAGGGCTCGAACTGCTCGCTCTCGTCGGCCGTGGGCTCCTGGCCCTCGGGCATGCGCGCCACCAGGAAGGGCACGTCGAAGCGCTTGGGCAGGTCGCGGTCGGTGATCCAGTGCGCGAAGGTGAAGACCTCGTCGGCCGACAGCACCAGGCCGCGTGCCGCGCACTGGTCGGCGAAGGCCGTGCCGGCGGTGGCGTTGCGGTCCATGGCGGCGACCTCGCCGGCGCTCACCGCGCGGCCGTCGGCGTGGCGGGCCAGCAGGATGCCCAGTTCTTCGAAGGCCTCGCGGATCGCGGCGATGGCCTGCGTGTGCTGCGTGTCGCTTTGCGTGGCGCGGCGTGCCGCGATGCGCGCGGCGGCGGCGTCGGCCGCGTCGATGTGGCCCCCCGGAAAGACGTAGGCACCGGGCGCGAAGCTCGCGGTGGCCGAGCGACGGGTCATGAGGACCTCCAGGCCGGCGTCGGTGTCGCGCAGCAGCAGGACGGTGGCGGCGGCGCGCACGGGCACCGGTTCGCGATGGGTGTGGAGTTGTTGTGTGGGGCGGACCATGGAGCGATTATGGAGAGGCAAGGGGCGCGGTGCATAAGCACATGTGCAAACAGATATCAGCCGCGCGCCACAATCGGCGCCTGCACCGTCCGCCTCGAAGAAAGACCGACATGGCCCATTCTCCCTTCCCGCGTCGCGCCCTGCTGGCCGCTGGCGCCTTGCTCTGCACCGCCGCCGCATCGACCCTGGCGCTGGCCCAGCCCGACTGGCCGCAACAACCCGTCACACTGATCATGGGCTTCCCGGCCGGCTCGGGCGTCGACGTGGTCGCCCGCGCCATCCAGGAGCCGCTGTCGCGCCAGCTCGGCAAGCCCGTGATCATCGACTACAAGTCGGGCGCCGCCGGCAACATCGCCAGCGAGTACGTCGCCCATGCCAAGCCCGACGGCTACACGCTCTCGTTCGGCACCGCCGCCACGCACGGCAGCAATGCGGCGCTGTACAAGAAGCTGCCCTTCGACGTCGAGGCCGACTTCGTGCCCGTGGCGCCCGTGCTCGACGTGTCGAACGTGCTCACCATCAACCCCGACGTGATCAACGTGCGCACGCTCAAGGAGTTCGTCGAGCTGGTGAAGGCCAACCCCGGCAAGTACAACTACGCCTCCACCGGCAACGGCGCGGGCACGCACATGGCCTTTGCGGAGTTCAACTCGCGCCTGGGCCTGAACATGGTCCACGTGCCCTACAAGGGCGGCCCCGAGGCCATCACCTCGGTGGTGCGCGGCGAGACCTGCTGCATCATGAACCAGGTGCAGACCGTGCTGCCGCACTACAAGGCCGGCAAGGTGCGCCTGCTGGGCGTGACCACCGCCACGGCGGTGCCGGCCGTGAAGGACGTGCCGACCATCGCCTCCAGCGGCCTGCCCGGCACCAAGGGCTTCGACAGCGCCATCTGGTTCGGCATCTTCGCGCCCAAGGGCACCGACGCGCACATCGTCGACAAGCTCAACGCCGCCGTGAAGACCGTGCTCGAGCAGCCCGAGATCCGCGAGCGTTTCGAGAGCCAGGGCAACACCGTGCGCATCGAGTCGCCCGCGCAATTCAAGAAGACCGTGCACGCCAACCGCGTGAAGTGGGCCGAAGTCGCCAAGGCGGCGAACATCAGCATCGACTGATCACAAGGTTTTGGTCAGCGTGAGGATGAAGCGGGCCTTGTTCGGCGAGTAGGTCGTCTGGCCGACGGTGCCGAAACCGTAGTCGAAGCCCGGGTTGGCCACGGACACGTACGCGCCCTTCTTGTTCGCGCCCTGCACCGAGCCGGTGAGCGTGAGGCCGCTGCCGAAGTCGTACGTGGCGCCGACGTTGTAGTCCACGTAGCTCCTGTAGCCCAGGCTGCGGATGTCGCTCGACATGTTCGTGTAGCCGACAGCCGCTTTCAGCGTGACCTTGGGCACGATCTCCTTGCTGTAGGCCAGGTTCAGGTAGCCGGTGTTGCGGCCCGTGCGGCCCGAGCCGGTCTTGGCGCCGGCATAACCGAAGTAGTCCTTCGACACCGTGTGCGAGTACTTCAGCGTGAACGAGCCGAGCGTGGCGTCGGTGTAGCCCGCGCTGGCGTACAGCTCCGTCGTGTTGCCCGTCGAGTTGCCCGGGTACAGGTAGGTGAGGGCGCCCACGTCCATGTCGAGCGGGCCGGCCTTGAACTTGTAGCCGCCGTACAGGTCGCTCTCCAGGCTGTTGCCCTTGAGCCAGTTGACGCTGGAGTTCCAGTTGCCGATGTAGAAGCCGCTGTCGCCGAAGGCGTAGTCGAAGCCGCCCTGCACGGCGGGCTTGAAGCCGCGGGTCTTGGCGTAATCGTTCTTGCCCAACATGTCCTGGTCCTGGCCGCGGAACTTGTAGTTCGTGGTCAGCGCCACGTTGCCCGTGAGCTGCGCGTTCGCGAGCACCGGCAGGGCGAACAGGGTGGGAAGAACGAGCACCGGCAAGGCGGTGCGAAGGAGGTGTTTCATCGAAAGAATTCGCTAACGGATGGAGGAGCCGGCAGCGTAGAAGCGAGGGTCTAAAAGCCGCGTAAAAAACGAAGGCCCCGGCGCAAAAGTTGTGTGTCGGGCATCGTCATCGCGACCACGCCCACCACCACGCAGGCCAGCCCGACCCACGCCGTGGGCGCCAGTGTCTCGCCCAGAAACACCACACCGATCGTCACGCCGATGGGCACGCGCAGGTAGGCCTGTGCCGAGGTCGACATCGGCCCCAGGGTCTTGATGAGCCGGAAGTAGATCGTGAAGGCCAGCGCGGTGGAGAGCACCGCCAGCGCCAGCACGGCGAGCATCGAGGCGGCCGAGGGGGCGAGCGTCCAGGGTCTGTCGATCGCCAGGCTCGCGGGCACGAGCAGGGCCGCGCCGCTCAACAGCGAGCCGGCTGCGGGCACCATCGGGTCCAGGCCCTTGAATACGCGGCCGAACATCGCGGCGCAGCCGTAGCAGACGGCAGCCACCACCAGCGCCAGCTGTGCCAGCAGCGAATGCCCCAGCCCCTGCAGCGCCTCGAAGCCCACGATCAGGCAGATGCCCGCCAGCCCCGCACCCACGCCGAAGAGGCGCTGCAGCGTAGGCTTGCCCGCCCCGCCCAGGCCCCACCCCAGCAGGAAGATGAAGATCGGCGAGGTCGAGTTGAGGATGGTCGCCAGCCCCGCATCCACGCTGCGTTCGGCCCACGCGATCAGCGTGAACGGCAGCACGCTGTTCAGACAAGCCTGCAGCGCGAAGCGCCGCCATGTCGCGCCGTCTGTCGGCAAGCGCACGCCGCGCAGGCGCAGCACCGCGAGCAGCAGCAATCCGGCGATCAGGGTGCGTGCCGCGATCAGCGTGACCGGCGGGATCGTCGCCACGCCGATCTTGATGAAGGTGTACGAGGCGCCCCAGCAGGTCGCGAGCACCGCGAGCAGCGCCCATTCGAAGGCAGGGGCGTGGGGGCGGACTGAAGCGGCGAGCGGGGTCGTTGGCATGGTGCGCCGATCTTCGCGAGACCGGCCCCTCGACACTTCGCTGGTGGACGAAATGTGGGCGCGAAAGCCTCAGTGATCGTGCCCGTGGCTTCGCGCCGGCGCAGCGCCGTTCAGCAGCGCCGCCAGGTCGACCTCCTGCTCCGCCGCCGCGCCCGCGATCACGCGCTGCTCCAGCTCGTCCAGGTGCTCCAGCGCCACGGCCAGCGCGGCGTCGAGCGAGTCGCCCATGAGCGCTTCGATGATCTGTTCGTGCTCGCGCGGCGCGCAACTCGCGGCCTCGGCCGAGTCGTACAGCGCCTTGTACAGCTCGGTGTTCGCAATCAGCCGCCGGATGTACGACAGCAGCTCGTCGCTGCCCGCCATCTGCGCCAGCAGCAGGTGGAAGTCGCCGGCCAGGCGGATCGCGTCCTCGCGCCGGCCTTCCTTGAACGCCTTCTGCTCCGCCTGCACGTGCTTGCGCAGCGCGGCCACCTGCTCGCGCGCCAGCCGGCCGAACAGCGTGGCGACCAGCCCGGCCTCCACGATGCGGCGCGCGCGGTAGATGCCGCGCATGTCGTCGATCGACGGGTTGGGCACGAAGGCGCCGCGGTTGTGCTCCAGCACCAGCCGCTTTTCGGAGCCCAGCCGCGCCAGCACCTTGCGCACCGCGCCGCGCGTGCAGCCCAGCGCCTCGGCCAGCGCGCGCTCGCGCAGCGGCGTGCCGGGGCGCAGCTTGCCGCTGAGCAGCGCCTTGGACACGGCGGCGTAGACGCGCTCGTCCACGTTCGTGTCGTCAGCGGACTCGATGGGTTCAGTCGAAGGGGCGGGCGCGGCGGATCGGCGGGTGGCGGCAGGCATGGGCCTGCGGATTATTGCCTGCACCCCGCCACCTCCGGGAAAGCCCCCGGATTGACGCGGCCCGCCCGGCTCCGTACCATTCGCGCCGTTTGGTTAACCAAAATATATAAAATGGTTAACCAAAAGAAGATCGAATTTCCAACCACCCGAACACACAGAGACATCCCATGAAACTCGCCAAATGGCTGGCCCTGCTGCCGGTCGCCGCCTTCTTCAGCGGGGGATGGCTGTCGTCCGTCGCGCCCACCTTCGTGCTCGGCATGCCCTTCCTGATGGTCTGGAACGTGAGCTGGCTGGTGCTGACCTCGCTCATCATGGTGGTGATCGACCGCGCCGAAGGCGACCTCGACGCGCAAGACGCGCAGGCTGCAGGAGACGCGCGATGAACGCCGCACTCGGCGTGATCGCGCTCTTCGTGGCCGGCGCCCTCGGCCTGGCCGTGCTCGCGCGGCGCGGGCGCACCATGAGCCTGGAGCAATGGGCGCTGGGCGGGCGCGGGCTGGGCACGATCATGGTGTTCCTGCTCATGGCGGGCGAGTCGTTCTCGACCTTCACCTTCCTGGGCGCCAGCGGCTGGTCGTACAGCAAGGGCTCGCCGGCCTTCTACATCCTGGCCTACGGCGGCCTGGCCTACCTCATGGCCTTCTGGATGCTGCCGGCCATCTGGCGCTACGCCACCGCGCACAAGCTGGTGTCGTTCTCCGACTTCTTCGCCCACAAGTACGACAGCCGCCCGCTCGGCGTGCTGGTGTCGGTGGTCGCGCTCATGGGCATGGTGGCGCTGCTCACCATCCAGCTGCGCGGGCTGGGCATCATCGTGTCGGAGGCCTCGTACGGCTCCATCGCGCCGCAGGTGGCGATCTGGATCGGCACGCTCGTGATGGTCAGCTACATCCTGTTCTCGGGCATCCACGGCTCGGCCAGCATCGCCATCGTGAAGGACATCCTGATCCTCGTGCTCGCCGTGTTCCTGGGCGTGTACCTGCCGTGGCACTACTACGGCGGCGTCACGCCGATGTTCAGCGCCATCCACGCGGCCAACCCCGGCTTCTTCGAGTTTCCGAAAGAGGGCCTGAACCTCACCTGGTACAACTCGACCATCCTGCTCACGGCGCTGGGCTACTACCTGTACCCGTTCAACCTCACCTCGGTGTATGCCGCGCGCAGCGCGAGCGCGGTGCGCCGCAACACCATCCTGATGCCGCTGTACCAGGTGGTCATCGCCTTCCTGTTCCTGGTGGGCTTCGCGGCCATCCTGCAGGTGCCGGGGCTCAAGGGCTCCGAGGTCGACCTGGCCCTGTTCGGCCTCGTGAAGCACACCTTCGACCCGTGGTTCGTGGGCGTGATCGGCGGCACGGGCGTGCTCACCGCGCTGGTGCCGGGCTCGATGATCCTGCTCACCGCTTCCACCGTGATCGGCAAGAACGTCTACAAGGAAGGCTTCGCGCCCCATGCCACCGACAAGCAGGTCTCGCGCGTGGCGCGTGGCGTGCTGCCCGTGTTCGCGCTGGTGGCCGTGTACTTCGTGCTGCGCGGCGGCACCACCATCGTGGCCGTGGCCATCTTCGCGTCGAGCCTGCTCACGCAGCTGCTGCCCTCGCTGCTGTTCAGCCTGATGAAGAAACCCTTCGGCAGCAAGCACGCCGCCTTTGCGGGCATCCTCGCGGGCGGTGCGGTGCTGGCCTTCACGATGACCACCGGCGCGAACCTCGGCACGCTGTTCCCGGCGGCGCCCGTGGTCTTCAAGTCGCTCAACACCGGGCTGGTGGCGCTGGCGGTCAACGCGCTGGTCTTCGTGGCGGTGGCGCTCGTCACGCCGCGCGTGCTGCCGCGCACCGTGGCGGCGCAACCCGCCTGACCGGTCTTCTCTTGCCTCTGACCCACGAACAAAACCGAATGACCCAGCTCCTGATCCGCAACGTGCGCCCCCTGGACGCGTCTCCTGTCGACGTGCGCGTGCACGACGGCCGCATTGCCGAGATCGGCGCGGCGCTGGCCGCACCGGCCGGCGCCACCGTCGAAGACGGCGAGGGCGCCTTGCTGCTGCCCGGCCTCGTCGAAGGCCACACCCACCTCGACAAGACCATGTGGGGCATGGACTGGTACCGCAACGAGGTCGGCACCAACCTCACCGACAAGATCGAGAACGAGCGCGCCTTTCGCCACGCCAGCGGGCACGACGCCGCCGCGCAGTCGCTGGTGCTGGCCAAGGCCTTCCTTGCGCTCGGCACCACGCGCCTGCGCACGCACGTCGACGTCGACACGCAGGCCGGCCTGCGCCACCTCGAAGGCACGCTGCGCACGCGCGAGACGCTGCGCGAGGTGCAGCAGATCCAGGTCGTCGCGTTTCCGCAGTCGGGCCTGCTCGGGCGCGCCGGCACGGCCGAACTGCTCGACCAGTCGCTGGCCCTGGGCGTCGACGTGCTCGGCGGCCTCGACCCCTGCGCCATCGACGGCGACCCCGTGAAATCGCTCGACGTGCTGTTCGGCATCGCCCACAAGCACCAGCGCCCCGTCGACATCCACCTGCACGAGCCCGGCGCCATGGGTGCCTTCTCGCTCGAGCTGATCCTGCAGCGCACCGAGGCGCTCGGCATGCAGGGCCAGGTCGCCATCAGCCACGGCTTCTGCCTGGGCGACGTGAGCGAACGCGAGCGCGACGCGCTGCTCGCGCGCATGGCCAAGCTCGGCGTGGTGCTCATCACCAGCGCGCCGGCCTCGCGCAACGTGCCGCCGCTCATGGCGTGCCGCGCCGCCGGCGTCACCGTGCTGGGCGGCAACGACGGCATCCGCGACACCTGGTCGCCCTACGGCAACCCCGACATGCTTGAGCGCGCCATGCTCATCGGCCTGCGCTACAACCTGCGCCGCGACGACGAGCTCGAAGTGGCGCTCGACACCGTCACCCATTCCGGCGCGCGTGGCTGCGGCTTCGCGGCCTACGGGCTCGACGTGGGCTGCCGCGCCGACCTCGTGCTGGTCGACGCGCAAACACCCGCGCAGGCCGTGGTGGGCCGCCCCGTGCGCAAGCTCGTGGTGTCGGGCGGCCGCGTGGTCGCGCGCCACGGCACGCTCGTGCCCGGCGCCGTGCCCGCGTGAGCCGCGCATCCTCCGCCTCCGACAACCCGCGCACCGGCGCGGGCCCGGTCTTCTTCGCCTGCGTGGTCGTGCTGGTGGCGCTCAACCTGCGCGCCTTTCTCACGTCGAGCAGCCCCTTGCTCGAACCGATCCGCGCCGCGACCGGCATCGGCTTCCATGCCGTCGCGCTGCTCACCGTGCTGCCGATGTTCGCGATGGGCGCCGTGTCGCTGTCGGGCGCGGCCGTGGGCCAGCGGCTGGGCGCGCGCGGCGGCATCGCGCTCGGGCTCGGCGCCATCGCGCTGGCCTGCGCCAGCCGTTACGTGTCGGGCGGCGCTGCGGCGCTGCTGTGGAGCGCCGCGCTCGCGGGCGCGGGCGTGGGGCTGGTGCAGGCGCTCATGCCCGGCGTGGTCAAGCAGGCCTACCCCGCGCGGCTGGGCCTCATGACCGGGCTCTATTCGGCCGCCATCATGGGCGGCGGCGGGCTCGGCGCCATGGCCAGCCCGTGGCTCGCGCGCGCCGTGGGCGGCGATGCCCAACTCGACTGGCACGCCGGCCTTGCGATGTGGGCGGTGCTCGCGGTCGTGGCGCTGGTGGCCTGGCTGCGCAGTGCGCGGCAGCTGCCGTTCGCGTCGTCATCCGTGCGCGCCGCCGACCCCTCGCTCGACCGCGCCTGGCTGCGCTGTTTCGGCCACCGCCGCGCGTGGCTGCTGGCGCTGTGCTTCGGCCTCATCAACGGCGGCTACACCAGCCTTGTCGCGTGGCTGCCGCATTACTTCCACGCCGAGCGCGGCTGGACGGCGCAGCAGGGTGGCGCCGTGCTCGCGCTCATGACGCTGGCACAGGTCGTCGGCGCGCTCACCCTGCCGGCGCTCGCGCGGCGCGGCGGCCAGCGCGACCTGCGGCGCTGGCTGGTCGGCGCGCTGCTGGCGCAGCTCGCGGGCTTTGCGGCGCTCGGGCTTGCGCTGCCCGTGCCGGCGGCCGTCATCGCCGTCGTGCTCGGCGCCGGTTTGGGCGGTGCGTTCTCGCTGTGCATGGTGCTCGCGCTCGACCACCGGCCCGACCCCGCGCAGGCCGGCGCGCTCGCGGGCTTCATGCAGGGCGTGGGCTTCATGATCGCGGCGCTCGCGCCCTTCGTCACCGGCTGGGTGCGCGAGCAGACCGGCGGCTTCACCATGGCCTGGGCCTACCTGGCCGCCGTCACCGTGCTGCTGCTGCCCGCCGTGCTGCGCTTCGATCCGCGCCGCTACGCCGGTGCCACTGCCGGCCTGTTCGGCGCGCAGACTGCATCCGCGCCGTCCCCCATCGACCAGGCTCGCAAGGCTTGAGACCCAAGGAGATTCGACCCATGTACCAAGAACACTTCATGCAGCGCGCCCTGGCCCTTTCGGCCCGGGCGCTCCAGGAGCCCGGCACCGAGCCCTTCGGCGCCGTCGTGGTCAAGAACGGCGAGGTGGTGGGCGAGGGCTTCAACCACTCCGTCGCGCACCACGACCCGACCTCGCATGGCGAGGTCGAGGCCATTCGCGATGCCTGCCGCCGGTTGGGCACCGTCGACCTGTCGGGCTGCGAGCTCTACACCTCGTGCGAGCCCTGCGCCATGTGCGTGGCGGCCATGCACATCGCGGGCATCGGCCAGCTGTACTACGCGGCCACGCTCGCGCAGTCGGGCGAGGCATTCAAAGGCGTGACCGTGGCGGCGCGCCACCCCATCGACGTCGACGTGCTGCGCACCGAAGCCGGCGCACCGCTGGCCGCGCGTGCGCAGCCGGCCGAACAGAAGATGGACGCCGAAGCCGTGCGCATCCTCTCGGCGTGGGCCGAGCCGCGACGCGGCGACTGAAGCAAGCGCTACGCAGCAGCAGCGTCGCCGCGCGTTGCGGCTTCGAACTCGGCGCGGTTGAGCAGGCCGAAGTACAGCACGTCGTACCACTGCAGCCCCAGCGGATATTCCGTGGCGCGGCTGCGCGTGCTGTCGCAGTCGTCGTCGAAGCGCAGCCCGAAGAACGCATCGAGCGGGGCCGCCTGCTTTTTCGCACCGGTTTCGCGCAGCAACTGCGCCGCCGCTGCGATGTCTTGCGGCAGCGCATCGAGCGCGGCGCCGGCCTGCTGGCAGCGGGCAAGCTCCTTCTCGACGCAGGCCCGCAGCGGGGCTTCTTCCGATTCGGTCATGGTGTCGAGCTCGACCGTCTCCAGCAGCAGGTGCTCGTTGCGGTGGGCTTCGAGAAAAGCCAGGGTCTCGTCCAGCCAGCCCGGCAGCTGCGTCGAGCCCGTCGCGGGTGTGGCCGCTGCGCGTGCGACAGCCGCCGGAGTCGCCTTCGGTGCGGCGGACGGCGAGAACCAGCCCTTGAGCCGGTCGACGAACGACGCGGCCTTCGGCGCGGCCACGACGGGCGCTGCTACGGGCGCAGGCACCGGCGCCTGCGCCGCCAGGTACCGCATGATGTCGATGAGCCGCTTCACCCGCGCAAAGCCCGGCTCGAAGCGGCCGCTGATCGCGTACAGCCGGACCTTCTCATCCCCTTCGTCGCTGTCGAGGCCATCGGAGATCAGCGACGCGCACAACTGCGGATCGCCCGACATCAGCAGTCGGTACATGAACGGAATGTCGTAGTTCCATTCGGACAGGCCCGAGATTGTTTCGGGTCGGTCCGTGTACGCCGTGGGCCGGTTGGTGAGGCTGTAGAGGTAAGAGCGATTGGCCATGGATCAAAGTGTGAATGGCGGCTGCAATGCGAGCGCGTCGCCGTGACAAGAATGAAGAAGAGCCACCCCTCGCGAAGCGGCCTTCGGCCTGGTCGGCAGATTCTGCCTTCGCCAGATTTACACTCCGCCCCATGCAAGGAAAGCAAGGAAGCAACGACGTTCAGCGCGGCCTGCAGCCCGTGGTGGAGCTGCGGTCTGAAGGCGCGTCGTACCTGTATTCCGTGCGCGCGCCGCGCTCCAAGGGCGTGATCCCGCCCAGCTCGTACAGCCACACCGGCTTTGCCAGCGTCGCCGATTGCCTGCGCGACATTGCCCGCGCGCTCGGGGGCAACTTCAGTCGCATCTACGTGCGCCTCGAAGGCCATTGCGTCGGCGAGCGCGACATTGCCGAGCTGCGCAAGGCGCCCGACATCGTCGCGGCCGAACTGCAGGCCCTGTGCCGCGCGGTGATCGCCGAGCAGCAGCAGAAGCAGAAGCAGAAGCAGCAACAAGATCAGAGCGAAGCCACCACGCCGCGTTGCTAGCCGCGCGAAGCGGGGTGTCGTTCGCTCACTGCGGCACGTTCACGATGGTCGCTTGCATCATCGCCACCACCTTGTAGTCGGTGTCGCCCGCCTTCGCGAAGGCACGCACCTCGCCCGTGCACACCGCGAGCAGCTTGCCCGAGCTTTGCACCCGGCCGACGGCCAGGAAGCGCTCGCCCAGCGCGGGCCGCATGAAGTTGATCTTGAACTCCGCCGTCACCACGTCGCAGCCCTGCTGCGCCTTCGTGAGCCCCGCGTAGCCGCAGGCGCTGTCGACGATGCTCGTCACCGCGCCCGCATGCACATAGCCGCGCTGCTGCGACAGCGCTTTTGAAAACGGCATCTCGATGTGCACCTCGCCGTCGCCCACATGCACCAGCCGCGCGCCGAGCGTGCCCATCAGGCCCTGTGCATTGAAGCTGTCGGAGATGCGGGTGTGGAGGTCGGTCATGGCTGGCAAGCGAAAAGAAGCAGAAGAAAAGGGCGCCCATGGAGGCGCCCCGAGGGGTCACTGCATTCTGCCGCGCGGCGCTACGCCCGGTGCCAGCGCCTCAATCCCACGCCGGCGACAGCCCTTGCGGATCGGTCAGCCGCTCGCCCCGGTCGAGCGCGGCGATCTGCGCCATCTCGGCCTCGGTCAGCGTGAGCTGCTGCGCCTTCAGGTTGCTTTCGAGGTTCGCGCGCTTCGTCGACGACGGAATCACCGCGTAGCCCAGCTGCATCGCCCAGGCCAGCACCACCTGCGCGGGCGTCGCGCCGTGCGCCGTGGAAATCGCGCCGATCACCGGGTCGTTCAGCACCTTGCCGTAGGCCAGCGTCATGTACGAGGTGATGCGGATGCCCTGGCTCTGCGCGAAGGCCGCCACCTTGCGGTTCTGCAGGTAGGGGTGCAGCTCGATCTGGTTCGTGGCAATGGCCGGCGCGCCCACGGCGGCAATGGCCTCCTGCATCAGCGCGATGTTGAAGTTCGACACACCGATCTGCTTCGTGAGCCCCAGCGCCTTGGCCTCGGCCAGCGCGCCCATGAACTCCGCCACCGGCACGGCGTTGGCGGGCGAGGGCCAGTGGATCAGCGTCAGGTCCACATGGTCTGTGCGCAGCTTGGCCAGGCTGTCTTTCAGGCTGGGCACCAGCTTGTCTTTCGCGTAGTGGTCGGTCCAGATCTTGGTGGTGATGAAGAGCTCGCTGCGGGCCACGCCGCTTTCGGCAATGGCCTGGCCCACCTCGGCTTCGTTGCCGTAGATCTGCGCCGTGTCGATCGTGCGGTAGCCCAGGTCGAGGCCGTTCTTCACCGAGTCGATCACCACCTGGCCCTGCAGGCGGAAGGTGCCGAGGCCGAAGGCGGGAATGGAAGAGTTGTTGTTCGTGGTCATGGCGTGTGTTGTCCTTGTGCGTTCAAAGAAAGGGAAAAGAAGAGGGAGGAAGAAGGCTCAGTGCCCGACCGGCACCGGCCCCGAGGCGCGCACCGGAATGCCGGCACGGCGGTCGAGCGAGCCGCTCCACTGCGTGAGGGCCAGCGACACCAGCACGACGAGTGCGCCGATCCAGGGCGTGTGCATCAGCCCGAGGTGCGTCACGATCAGGCCGCCGGCCCAGGCCGCGCCTGCAATGCCCAGGTTGAAGGCCGCGATGTTCAGGCCCGAGGCCACGTCCACCGCCTGCGGCGTGAAGCGTTCGGCCTGCTTCACCACGTACACCTGCAGCCCCGGCACGTTGCCGAACGCCACTGCGCCCCACATCAGCACCGCCACCAGCGCCAGCCACTTGTGCGGCGCCGCGAAGTTGAAGACCAGCAGCACGGCCGCCAGCAGCGCAAAGATGATCTTCAGCGCCGGAATCGGGCCCATGCGGTCGGCCAGCTTGCCGCCCCAGATGTTGCCCACCGCCACCGAGATGCCGTAGACCAGCATCACCCAGCCCACCGCGCCGGCGCTGAAGCCCGACACCTCCGTGAGGATCGGCGCCAGGAACGTGAACGGAATGAACGAGCCGCCGTAGCCGATGGCCGTCTTGGCATACACCAGCAGCAGGCGCGGCTCGGCCAGCACCTTGGCTTGTTGCGCCAGCGAGGCCGGCGGCGTGTGGCGGATGTTGCCCGGCACGAAGATCCAGCTGCCGATGAAGGCGACCACGCCCAGCGCCGACACCGCCAGGAAAGTCTCGCGCCAGCCGAAGTGCTGCCCGATGAACGTGCCCAGCGGCACGCCCGTGACCAGCGCCACCGTGAGGCCCGTGAACATGATCGCGATGGCGCTCGCCGCCTTTTCCTTCGGCACCAGGCCGGTGGCAATCGTCGAGCCGATCGAGAAGAACACCCCGTGCGCCAGCCCCGTGAGCACGCGGGCGGCAATCAGCGATTCATAGCTGGGCGCCTGCCACGCCAGCAGGTTGCCGACCGTGAACAGCGCCATCAGCCCGAGCAACAGCGCCTTGCGCGGCAGCTTGCCCGTGAGGGCGGTGAGCACCGGCGCGCCAATGGCAACGCCCAGCGCATAGAGGCTGACCAGCAGGCCCGCCGAGGGAAGGCCGATGCCGAGGTCGGCAGCGACGGTGGGAATGAGGCCAACGATGACGAACTCGGTCGTTCCGATGGCGAAGGCGCTGAGGGTCAGCGCGAGTAAGGCGATTGGCATGAGAGCACTCCTTGTGGGATGAGGAGGAGTGTCTTGCGGTTACCTTTGCGGATAAATGGGGGTTGGGTCAGAAGATAGTTGCTCTAAGCGCAATAGTCTCAGGGCAGACCGGATCGCTGGGTGTCACGCCTTGAAACAAAAAAACGTACTGACAGTCAAATGTTGACTGTCTATGACAACTAGAATTCGACCACGGCGGCACGTTACCGTGCTGACGCGGTTCTTCCTAGATTGTGTTTTTCCTTCATTCCACGAAGCAAAGTCAGTGATCAGGCTTCGCGTAGGCGAAGTCCCTCTGCTGGACAGAAGCAGAGCGTTAACGCAGCTGTCCCCCCGGGCGACCGGAGGACGGTGACGAGTGAGTCGAGTTCCTCAAGCCCAGTACGTAGTGCTGGGGGGACAGAGGGGACAGGCGCATTGAGTCGGCGGCAACTGTGATGGGCTTGGTAGTCGAGTTGGCTCCTTTTCGGCGCTGCTTAGTGGGGACAGGGCAATGTCGCCTTGAGAAGGAGTTTCAGAAATGAACAAGCAATCTTGTGAGAACAACATCGAGGTCCTGAAAAAGGTTCGCGATGCATGCAGTAGCCAACTCGACGATGGAGTGTTGTCTGATTTGAATCGCGTAATTGATGAACTGGAGAAAGTTCGTGATGGCGGTTTGAACGCGGCGGAGGCCAGCCGGCTTGCGCTGCGGGTGCTTCAGATGTTCGCGGTATTGGTTCACCTCGTGACCAACATCCGTGATTGGATGAAGTGATGACGACGGGCTCCCCAAGCCCATTCTTTGTTTAGATGGACTTTCATGAATATTGGCAGTGCTATCCAGCTTTCGAGAACAAAGCGGAAGCTCTCGCAAGTCCAACTCGCAAAGCGGGCTGGAATATCTGTTTCTTACTTATCTCTGCTTGAGCGGTCACTTCGCGATCCGCCTCTCTCGACCCTCCAGAAGGTTGCTGCGGGTCTCAATATGCCCTTAGAGATACTGTTCTTTCTTGGAGCAGAGGGCAAAGAGCTTTCTGGATTGAGCCAGGAACTGGCGGGACAACTTGCTGTTGCAGCGCTGGAGCTTTTGAATGAGCCTGAACCTCCTCAAGCCGATCTACCCCTATAGACCAATCAGTTCGTTGAAAGCATTGGCTGCTGCGTTGCGGGTAAGCGAACAAGCGCTGATTGAGATTGCAGGTTCCGCGGATCAGATGTATCGCAAGGTCAAGCCGAAGCCTGGTTCAAGTCGGCAAACTTTCGATGCCAACGCGCCGTTGAAACCTCTGCACGCGCGAATAAAAAAAGCGATCCTCGCGAAGGTAGTCTTTCCAAGCTATCTAACTGGGAGCTTGAAGGGGCGTGACTACAAAACCAATGCCGATCTACACGCCAACAAGAGTGTTGTAATTTGCGAGGATGTGAAGGGATTCTTCAACTCGGTATCGGCAGAGCTCGTCTATGACCTTTGGCGAAACTTCTTCAAATTTGCGCCTGAGGTCGCGCAAGTCTTGACACAGCTCACAACGAAGGATGGAGCGTTACCTCAGGGAGGGATTCCTAGTTCTTTCCTCGCGAACTTGGTGCTTTGGCGAGATGAGCCGCTCTTGCAAGCCAAGCTGCACGCGCGCGGCGTAACCTACTCCCGGTACGTCGATGACATCGCGATGTCTTCTAAGTCACCTCTAACTCTCACGGAGAAAAAAGAGTTGATCGCAGCGGTCTACGGGATGCTTCGAAAGAACAATCTATATGCGCGCCGCGACAAGCACGAGATCACTCCTGCCACAGAACGGATGATCGCAACGAAACTTGTCGTCAATCGAAAGGCGGCATTGCCTAGTGAACGTCGATCAAATGCTCGTGTTCCCGTATTCCAAGTGGAAAAGATGGCTGAGGGCGATTTTGATCCTGCAGAGCTAGCGTTAGCTCTGAACAAGGCTGCGAATCGAGTGGGTCAGCTTGGTCGATTTCATCGAAATCTGGCCAAGCCACTAAAAGAGCGGCTGTCTAGAGTTCGTGACCTCTTGCCAGCGGTGGCGATGGTGCCCGCAATTACTGGATCGCCAGTTCAACTTGAAGATGAAGTGTCTGCGCCCCCTTGGGAGTAGCCGCGTCACGTGCGAAGCGTCAAGAACGCAACTGGAGTGACGGAGCCTCGCGCGCTAGTGCTCTAGATATACTGCCCCGTCGCGCAAAAAAAGCGCGATCGGGTTTGGAAGCCCGCTAAAACCCCTGCGACGAAAGCCGCAGGACCCGCACATGGTCTGCGGCTTTTTCGTTCGCGCTGCTTTTTTAGGCGGCTCGGACGGGAGGGCGCGAGCCCTGCCGGTTTCTCTACAAGGGGTTTTCCGGTCTTCCAACCCGTTCGAGCTGCCGCCATCGTTTGGAAGCGGGGGCGTCGGTTGTGGCAAACCAAAATCCCTTCGGAGGCCGCACATGGCTGAATCTGCATCCGTCCCAGCGCAACCGAGCGCCCGTCCCACTTCCTCGTCATCAGACCTCGACGACCTTGCGGTCCAAGCCTGCGACGACGCCGACAACCTCAACGCTGTAATGCGCGCCTACACCGCGCTAGAAAAGCTCGTAGACACCAGCGCCCTGAACGACAGCGAAGAGCTCGCCCCCACCCGCACCGAACTGAGCGCCTTGCTGCGCCTGCTCAACGAGGCGTTGATGACGCGCATCGCCACCGTCAACGAGACAGCCGGTGCCGTGCGCGATGCGCTGCAAGCGCACCCCTCGCTCAAGCCGGCCTAGCTCCTGGCGGCCGGCGTGAGGCCTCTGCATCACGCCCGGCCCGCAACCCTCAAGCCGCCTTCGTCTCCGGCAACACCGCCGTCAGCGCAAAGTCCACCAGCATCAGCCAGGTCTCTTCGAGCCCGGTGATGTTGTGGTGGTCCGAGTTCGACACGGTCTGCACGCTCACGGGCGTGGGCCAGGCGGCGATGAGTTTTTCGGAGCGTTCGTGGGGCACCACGTCGTCCTTCGCGGCGAGCAGCACCTGGGTCTTGGCGGCGACTTCCTTGCTGTGCTCGATGGAGTTGAAGCGGTGGCGCAGCAACAGCGACAGCGGCACGAGCGGAAAGCGCTTCTTGGCGACTTCGAGCAGCGAGTCGTACGGCGTGATGAGCTGCAGGCTCGCAAACTCCTGCCGCGCCACGAGCTGGATGGCCACGCCGGTGCCCAGGCTGCGGCCCACCACGTGCAGGCGCGCCTGCGGAAAGGCGCGGCGCAGGTGGCTGGCGAACTGGGCGGCGTCGGCCACGGAGGCGATTTCAGACGGCGCGCCCTGCGAGTCGGCTACGCCCCGGTAGTTGAGGGCGGCAAAGCCGAAGCCCTCGGGCAGCCAGTGCAGCATCTGCGCGGTGGCGCGCACGTCTTCGCCGCGGCCGGCGAAGTAGATGAACAGGTCCTGCAGCGCGTCTTCGCCCTGCGGGTGGTACACGTAGCCGCGCACCATGCCGCCCGGCACGGGGTGCGAGTAGGTCGAGAAGTCGTCCGACAGATGCACCACGGGCAGCTTGCGGGCGTTGAAAAGAATGTGGCCCTGGCGCGTGGCGAGCAGGGTCCAGTAGGCGGCCAGGCTGCCAATGGCGGCGGCCGAGGCCGACAGGGCAATGCGGGCAATCTTGGCTTGGGTGTTCTTCTGCAAATCAGGGCTCCCGAGAAAGTGGCGGCGTGGCATCGCAAGGGCAGGGCCCGGCCGGTGCACAACGCGCAAGGGGCGTAGTTTCACCGCGTTCGCGAGGCGGTGCGTTGCGAGGTGTATGGCCGTGGCGCGCGGCGCGCCGGCCGGGGGCTGAAGATAATCCCCGCATGATCGCCATCGACTGCTACTACAGCCTTTCCTCGCCCTGGGCCTACCTCGGCGGCCCGCAACTGCAAGACATCGTGCGCCGCCACCATGTGCAGCTCACGCTCAAGCCCTACGACTTCCAGGCGGTGGTGCCGCAGACCGGCGGCATTCCGCTGAAGACGCGCCCCGAGCCGCGCCGCACGTACCACGCGCTGGAGCTGTCGCGCTGGCGCGATTACCTCGGCATGCCGATGAACCTGGAGCCCGCGCACTACCCGAAGGGCGCGCCGACCGATCCGAACTGGAACAAGTACCCCGGCTGGATGGTGATCGCCGCCCAGCTGCAGGGCCTGGACGCGCAGCCGCTGTCGCACGCGCTGCTGCGTGCGCTGTGGGCCGAGGAGCGCGACACGGCGCAGGCCGCGGTGCGCATCGCGATCGCCGACGAAAACGGCTACGACGGCGCGGCGCTGCAGGCGCTGGAGCAGTCGGCCGAGGTGCTGGCGGTGTACCGCGCCAACAGCGCCGACGCGGTGGAGGCGGGCGTGTTCGGCGCGCCCACGTTCATCCTGAACGGCGAGCGCTTCTGGGGACAAGACCGGCTGGCGTTTCTCGACCGGGCGCTCGACAAGCTGCGCGCCGGCGGCTGAGCGACAAGCTCTCTTTTTTCTTCTCTCAGAGGAACGAGCGCGGCAGCAGCGCGGGCACGAGCGTGCGGTGCAGCCGCTCGCGCCACCAGCGCAGCGCCTGGCCCTGCGCGCCGGTCTTCCACGCGAGCCAGAAGGCTTCGGGCGCGCGCGGTTCCTCGGTCGGCAGTTCGACCAGCGTGCCGCGCGCCAGCTCGTCGGTGATGCAGGCGCGCGGCAGAAAGCCGTGGCCCAGCCCGGCGACCTGGCAGGCGACCTTGGCGGCCATCGACGGCACGGTGATGCGCGGCTGGCCGGCCATGAGGCCCACGGTGCGGTCCGACAGGGTGCGCGCGGTGTCGCCGACCACGATGGCGTTGCAGTCGATGAGGTCGCCGCGCTGCACGGGGCGCTTCAGCCGCGTGAGCGGATGGGTGGGCGCGACGCAGAAGGCGAACGCCAGGCTGCCCACGGCCACGGCCTGGTGGCCGCCGCCGGCCGGGCCTTCGCCCGCGGCCACGACGATGTCGGCGCGGCCCTCGCGCAGCGCCTCCCAGCTGCCGGTGAGCGCCTCGCAGCCGATGCGCAGCCGCGTGCCGCAGCGCAGGTCTTCGAAGGCGCGGATGTCGTCCATGAAGGCCTGCGTGGGAATGAGCGAGTCGTGCACCAGCCGCAGCTCTGATTCATAGCCGGTGGCAATCTGCCGCATGCGCGATTCGAGGTCGCTCGCGGCGCCGAGCAGCCAGCGGCCTTCCTTGAGCATTTCTTCGCCGGCGGCGGTGAGGGTCACGCGCGGGCCGTTGCGCTCGAACAGCAGCATGCCCAGCTGTTCTTCGAGCTTGCCCACGGCGTAGGAGATGGTGGAGGGCACCTTGTTCAGCCGCGCGGCGGCGGCGGCAAAGGAGCCGTGGCGCGCAATGGCGTCGACGACCTCGATGGCTTCCAGGGTGAGCTTGAGCACGGCGCGTTCCTCGCAGCAAAAAGGAATGATCGAAAACTTCGATCATTGATGGTGAAAATTTTCGTCGATAGAGGCCTGCGTGCACCGGATGATTCAGCCCACGCCAAGGAAATTCCCTCCGAAAGCGATTGTGAACCGAATCGAATATCCACGCACCCAACTTTGCCGAAGGAGCCTTTCATGACCGTCCAAGCCACCCCCACCGCCGGCGCCAAGCTGCTCACCCCCACCGACCACACGCTGGTGATGATCGACTTCCAGTCGCAGATGGCCTTTGCCACGCACTCGATCGACGCCGTCAACCTGCGCAACAACGCCGCGCTGGTGGCGCAGGCGGCGGCCGGCTTCAAGGTGTCGACCATCCTCACGACCGTGGCCGAGAAGAGCTTTTCGGGCCCGATGTTCAGCGAGATCACCGACGCCTTCCCCGGCCAGAAGATGCTGGACCGCACCTCGATGAACACCTGGGAAGACGCCGCCGTGATCGAGCGCGTGAACGCCATCGGCAAGCCGCGCATCGTGCTGGCCGGCCTGTGGACCAGCGTGTGCATCGTGGGCCCGGCGCTGTCGGCGCTGGACCAGGGCTTCGAGGTGTACGTGATTGCCGACGCCTGCGGCGACGTGTCCACCGAGGCGCACAACCGCGCGATGGAGCGCATGGTGCAGGCCGGCGCGCAGCCGATGACCTCGCTGCAGTACCTGCTGGAGCTGCAGCGCGACTGGGCGCGTGGCGACACGTACGAGTTGACGACCGGTATTGCGAAGAAGGTGGGCGGCGCCTACGGTCTGGGCGTGACGTACGCCAAGACCATGTTCGGCGCCCACGAGGGTTGAGCGCAGAGCACCCGGAAGGCCGACCGACCATGAAGACCTATGTCGTTTCCCTCGCGCTCGGCCTGCTGGTCGGCGTGATCTACGCGCTCTTCCAGGTGCGCTCGCCGGCGCCGCCGGTGATCGCCCTGGTGGGCCTCTTGGGCATCCTGCTCGGCGAGCAGATCCCGCCGCTGGTGCGGCAGGTGTTCGACCGGCCGGCCGCCACCTCGTGGCTGCATGACCAGGTCAAGCCGCACGTGTTCGGCGAGCTGCCGACCTGCGCACAGCCCGGGGCGGTGAAGTCCGCCGCCGCCGGCAGCCGCCCGTCCGAGCGGAGCGACGCATGAACGCCCCCGACCCGCAACGCCGCCACTTCCTGGGCGCCCTCGGCGCCTTTGCAGCCACCTCTCTCGCACCCGCATCCACCATGGCCACCACCCAGACCCCCGACCTCATCCTGCGCAACGGCCGCTTCACCACGCTGGACCGTGCCAACCCCACGGCCGACGCGGTGGCCATCAAGGACGGCCGCTTCACCCGCGTGGGCCGCGCCGAAGACGTGCTGCCGCTGGCCGGCAGCCAGACCCGCGTGATCGACCTGCAGGGCCAGCGCGTGCTGCCGGGCCTCATCGACAACCACCTGCACATCATTCGCGGCGGCCTGAACTACAACATGGAGCTGCGCTGGGACGGCGTGAAGAGCCTGGCCGACGCCATGGGCATGCTCAAGCGCCAGGTGGCGATCACGCCCGCGCCGCAGTGGGTGCGCGTGGTGGGCGGCTTCACCGAGCACCAGTTCGTCGAGAAGCGCCTGCCGACCCTGGCCGAGCTGAACGCGGTGGCGCCCGACACCCCGGTGTTCATCCTGCACCTGTACGACCGCGCGCTGCTCAACGGTGCCGCGCTGCGCGCCGTGGGCTACACGAAAGACACGCCCGCGCCGCCCGGCGGCGAGATCGTGCGCGACAGCGCCGGCAACCCCACGGGCCTGCTGCTGGCCAAGCCGAACGCGGCCATCCTGTACGCCACGCTGGCCAAGGGGCCGAAGCTGCCCTTCGACTACCAGCTCAACTCCACGCGCCACTTCATGCGCGAGCTCAACCGCCTGGGCGTGACCGGCGCCATCGACGCGGGCGGCGGCAACCAGAACTATCCCGACGACTACGAGGTGATCCAGAAGCTGCACGACGACGGGCAGCTCACGATCCGCCTGGCCTACAACCTCTTCACGCAGAAGCCCAAGGCCGAGAAGGACGACTTCCTGAACTGGACCGCGAACTCCAGGTACAAGCAGGGCGACGACTACTTCCGCCACAACGGCGCGGGCGAGATGCTGGTGTTCTCGGCGGCCGACTTCGAAGACTTCCGCCAGCCGCGCCCCGACATGGCGCCCGAGATGGAAGGCGACCTCGAAGGCGTGGTGCGCATCCTGGCGCAGAACCGCTGGCCCTGGCGCATGCACGCGACCTACGACGAAACCATCAGCCGTTCGCTCGACGTGTTCGAGAAGGTCAACAAGGACACGCCGCTGGCCGGCCTGAACTGGTTCTTCGACCATGCCGAGACGATTTCCGAGAAGTCGATGGACCGCATCGCCGCGCTGGGCGGCGGCGTGGCGGTGCAGCACCGCATGGCCTACCAGGGTGAGTATTTCGTCGAGCGCTACGGCCCCGGCGCGGCCGAGGCCACGCCGCCGGTCAAGAAGATGCTCGAGCGCGGCCTGAAGGTGTCGGCCGGCACCGACGCGACGCGCGTGGCCTCGTACAACCCGTGGGTGTCGCTGTCGTGGCTGGTCACGGGCAAGACGGTGGGCGGCATGCGGCTGTACCCGCAGCGCAACTGCCTGGACCGCGAGGCCGCGCTGCGCATGTGGACCGAGAACGTCACCTGGTTCTCGAACGAAGAGGGCAAGAAGGGCCGCATCCAGGAAGGCCAGCTGGCCGACCTGGTGGTGCCCGACCGCGACTTCTTCGCCTGCGCCGAATCGGAGATTGCCGACACCACGGCGCTGCTCACGATGGTGGGCGGCAAGGTGGTCTACGGCGCCGGCCCGTTCGCCGCGCACGACGAAGGCGGCCTGCCGCCCGCCATGCCCGACTGGTCGCCCGCGCGCACCTTCGGCGGCTATGCGGGCTGGGCCGACACGGCGCGGTCCGCGGAAGGCGCGCCGCTGCAGAAGGTGATGCGCAACGCCGCGATGTCGTGCGCCTGCGCCAACGACTGCAACGTGCACGGCCACAGCCACGCGACGGCCTGGAGCAGCAAGCTGCCCATCGCCGACCTGAAGAGCTTCTGGGGCGCGCTGGGTTGCGCCTGCTGGGCGGTGTGATGAAGGCCATGCACTGGACCCTGTCGCCCGCCGTGCGCTGGATCGCCTTGCTGCTGCTGTGCGCGGCCTACCTGCAGGGCGGCCTGAACAAGGCGCTGGACTTCAACGCCGCCATCGCCGAGATGAACCACTTCGGCCTGGCGCCGGCCGGCCCGCTGGCCGTGGCGGTGATCGTGCTGGAGCTGGGCGCCGCGGCGCTCATCCTCACCGGCTTCTGGCGCTGGCTCGGCGCGCTCGCGCTGGGCGGCTTCACGCTCATGGCGACTTTTGTCGCGCTGCGTTTCTGGGAGATGCCGCTGGGGCAGGAGCGCTTCATGGCGGCCAACGCCTTCTTCGAACACCTGGGCCTGGTCGGCGGCTTCCTGCTCGTCGCCTGGCTCGACCTCAAGGAGCGCCACGATGACTGAGCCCCAAGCCAAAGCCGCCGGCGCCTTCGCGCCGCTGCGCCAGCCGGTCTTCGCCGTGCTGTGGGCCGCCACGGTGCTGGGCAACATCGGCAGCTTCATGCGCGACGTGGCCAGCTCGTGGCTGGTGACCGACCTGTCGGCCAGCCCGACGGCGGTGGCGCTGATCCAGACGGCGGCCACGCTGCCGATCTTCCTGCTGGCGATTCCGGCGGGCGTGCTCTCGGACATCCTCGACCGCCGGCGCTTCCTGATCTTCGTGCAGGTGCTGCTGGCCGCGGTGAGCGGCACGCTGCTGGTGTTGTCGCACACGGGCGCGCTCACGGTCGAATACCTGGTCGCGCTGACCTTCGTGGGCGGCATCGGCGCGGCGCTGATGGGGCCGACCTGGCAGTCGATCGTGCCGGAGCTGGTGCCGCGCAGCGAGCTGAAGGGCGCGGTGGCGCTCAACTCGCTGGGCATCAACATCGCGCGCTCCATCGGGCCGGCGGCGGGCGGGCTGATCCTCGCGAGCTTCGGCGCAGCCGCCACCTACGGGCTCGACGTGCTGAGCTACGTGTTCGTGATCGCGGCGCTGCTGTGGTGGAAGCGCCCGGCGGCGGTCGACAGCGGGCTGTCCGAGAACTTCTTCGGCGCCTTCCGCGCGGGAATCCGCTACACGCGGGCCAGCAAGGAACTGCACGTGGTGCTGCTGCGCGCGGCGGTGTTCTTTTTGTTCGCCAGCTCGGTGTGGGCGCTGCTGCCGCTGGTGGCGCGCCAGATGCTCGGCGGCACGGCGAGCTTCTACGGCATCCTGCTCGGCGCGGTGGGCGCGGGCGCCATCGGTGGTGCGTTGGTGATGCCGCGGCTGCGTGCGCGGCTCGATGCCGATGGCATGCTGCTGCTGGCCTCTTTGCTCACAGCCGCGGTGATGGGCGCCCTGGTGTTCGCGCCGCCGCAATGGCTCGCGGTGCCGATGCTGGGCGTGCTGGGTCTGGGCTGGATCATTGCGCTGACCACGCTCAACGGGGTGGCGCAGTCGATCCTGCCGAACTGGGTGCGCGGGCGCGGGCTGGCCGTGTACCTCACGGTGTTCAACGGCGCCATGGCCGCCGGCAGCCTGGGCTGGGGCCTGGTCGCGCAGCAGATCGGCGTGCCGGCCACGCTGGTGGCGGGCGCCGTGGGGCTGGTGGTGATGGGGCTGGTGTTCCACCGCGTGCGGCTGCCCGCCGGCGAGGCCGACCTGCAGGCCTCGAACCACTGGCCCGAGCCGCTGCTGGCCGAGCCGGTGGCGCACGACCGCGGGCCCGTGATGATCCAGGTCGAGTACCGCATCCGCAAGGAAGACCGGCCGGCGTTCCTCGATGCGATGAAGCGCCTGTCGCTGGAGCGCCGCCGCGACGGCGCCTACGCCTGGGGTGTGCACGAGCATATGGCCGACGCCGAGCGCGTGATGGAGTGGTTCCTCGTGGAGTCGTGGGCCGAGCACCTGCGCCAGCACCACCGCGTGTCGCACGCCGACGCCGACCTGCAGGCCGAGGCGCTGCGCTTTCACATCGGCCCGGGCAAGCCCGAGGTGCATCACTTCCTGGCGCTCTGAGCGGCGCGGATTCTTCTTTCTCTTTCCCTTTCACCCTTTCGTCCATCTCAAGGAAAAACCATGACCACACTGACCCTTCGCGACGGCACCGAGCTCTATTACAAGGACTGGGGCAGCGGCCAGCCCATCGTCTTCAGCCACGGCTGGCCGTTGAGTGCCGACATGTGGGACGCCCAGATGCTGTTCTTCGCCGAGCGCGGCTACCGCGTCATCGCGTTCGACCGCCGCGGTTTCGGCCGCTCCAGCCAGCCCTGGACCGGCTACGACTACGACACCTTCGCCGACGACATCGCCGAGCTGATCGAAAAGCTCGACCTGAAAAACGTGATCCTGGCGGGCTTCTCGATGGGCGGCGGCGACGTCACGCGCTACATCGCGCGCAAGGGCAGCGCGCGCGTGGCGAAGCTGGCGCTCATCAGCGCGGTGACGCCGCTGTTCATGAAGACCGCCGACCATCCCGTGGGCCCCGAGGCGTCGCTCTTCGCGGGCATCCGCGCCGGGCTGGCCGCCGACCGGGCGCAGTTCATCGACGACTTCAGCACGCTGTTCTACGGCACCAACCGCCCGGGCGCGAAGGTGTCGCAGGGCGTGTTCAAGCAGACGCTGCAGATCGCGCTGCAGGCCTCGATCAAGGCCACCATCGACTGCGTGACGGCGTTCTCCGAGACCGACTTCCGCCCCGACATGGCGAAGATCGACGTGCCCACGCTCGTGATCCACGGCGACGACGACCAGGTCGTGCCCTTCGAGGCCACGGGCAAGCTGGCGGCCGAAATGATCAAGGGCAGCCAGCTCAAGCTGTACGCCGGCGCGCCGCACGCCACCTGCACCACGCACGCGGCGCAGGTCAACGCCGACCTGCTGGCGTTCATCCAGGGCTGAGGCCGGGTGTGTCGAAAGGGCCGCGCCCTGCGGCCCTTTCGGCGCGAAGGGCGGCGCCGGTGGCGATAATCCGGCGATGCGAATCCGCTTTACCAAGATGCAGGGAGCCGGCAACGATTTCGTCGTGCTGGACGAAACGCGCGGCACGCTGGGCCTCACGGCCGCGCAGTACCGCTTCCTGGCCGACCGCCATTTCGGCGTCGGCGCCGACCAGATCCTCACGGTGCGCCCGTCGCCTGCCGAGGGCATCGACTTCCAGTACGTGATCCACAACGCCGACGGCGGCGAGGTGGAGCAGTGCGGCAACGGGGCGCGCTGTTTCATGCGCTTCGTGAGCGAGCACGGCCTGACCGAGAAGAAAGACGTGCGCGTGCAGACGCTGGCCGGCGTGATCGAACCGCGCATGGGCGACGACGGCCGCGTGACGGTCGACATGGGCGCCCCGGTCTTCGAGCCGGTGCGCGTGCCCTTCGACACGGCCGGGCTCGACCCGCAGCACCGGGGCGACTGGCAGACCTGGCACCTCGCCCTGGGCACCCGGGCCGGCAGCGCTATCGTTTCGGTAGCGGTGCTGTCCATGGGCAACCCGCACGCGGTGCAGGTGGTCGACAACGTCGACACCGCGCCGGTGGCCGAGCAGGGCCCGCAGATCGAGCACCATCCGCGTTTTCCGCAGCGCGTGAACGCGGGCTTCATGCAGGTGGTCGACCGCACGAACATCAAGCTGCGGGTGTTCGAGCGCGGCGCCGGCGAAACGCTGGCCTGCGGCACGGGCGCCTGCGCGGCGGTGGTGGCAGGCATCCGCCTGGGGCTGCTGGACACCCGTGTCGACGTGCAGACGCACGGCGGCATTCTCACGATCGAGTGGCAGGGCGACGGCCGGCCGGTGCTCATGACAGGACCGGCCACGACGGTGTTCGAGGGCGAGATCGACGTGCCCGACATTTCGGAACAGCCATGACCCCATTCACCCACGACAACAACGCCATGAACCCGATCACCGAAGACGACATCGCGAACTACCTGTCGAACACGCCCGACTTCTTCGAACGCCACGCCCAGCTGCTGGCGCAGGTGCAGCTGACCAGCCCGCACGGCAACCGCGCCGTGAGCCTGCAGGAGCGCCAGGCTGAGATGCTGCGCGAGAAGATCAAGGCGCTGGAGCACCGCCTGATGGACATGGTGCGCCACGGCACCGAAAACGTCGTCATCGCCGACCGCCTGCAGCGCTGGACCAAGGGCCTGTTGACCACGCGCGACCCGCGCAGCCTGCCGTACCGCATCGCGGTCGACCTGCAGTCGCTGTTCCTGGTGCCGCAAACGGCCATCAAGGTGTGGGACTGCGGCACCGAGTACCTGAATGAAGCCTATGCCCAGTGGGTGAGCGACGACGTGAAGGCGCTGGCCACCTCGCTCACTTCGCCGTACTGCGGGCTCAACGCGGGCTTCGAGGCGGCCAACTGGTTGCCCGAGCCACAGGGCGCCGCGTCGATCGCGCTGATTCCGCTGCGACCCGACGCCGAGTCGCCGGCCTTCGGCCTGCTGGTGCTGGCCTCGCCGGACGCGCAGCGCTTCAACGCCGAAATGGGCACGGACTTTCTCGAGCGCATCGCCGAGCTGTCGTCGGGCGCGCTGTCGCGGCTGCGCCCTTGAGCCGTTCCGCGCGAAGCGGGTGGCGACGCCGGCCTTGGCTGACCGGCCTGTGCGTGGTCTTGCTGGCCGGCGTGCTCACCTATGCCGCCATCGCGGGCGTGATCTGGCAGCGCGCCGAGGCCGCACTGGCCGGCCCGATGCCGCGCGCGGCCGACGTGGCGCTGGTGCTGGGCAACCGCGCCTACCTCGACGGCAAGCCCAACCCCTGCCTCACGGGCCGGGTCGACCAGGGCATCGTGCTGGCGCGCGCCGGTCGTGCGCAGACGCTGGTGTTCTCGGGCGGTGTCGACGTGGAAGACGGCCGCATCGAAGCCGAGGTGATGCGCGACCACGCCACGGCCGAGGGCTACACGGGGCCGATGGTGCTGGAGTCGGTGTCGTCGTCCACGCGCGCCAACCTGTCGCTGTCGCGCACGGTGCTCGAAGCCAATGGCGTGCGCAGCGTGATCATCGTGTCGGAGCCCTACCACCTGTGGCGCATCGAACGCCTGGTGCGTGCCAGCGGCTTCGACCAGGCCTTCGACGTGCAGTACGCCGCTGCGCCCACCTCGTGCTGGCGCCGCTGGGGCATGCTGTTCAAGGGCGCATTGCGCGAGCCGGCGGCCATCGTGAACAATGCGTCGCTCGGTTATCTGTTCTAGCTAGCGCGGCCCCGCGCAGCGCACGGAGCACGACGACACCATGGAATGGATCGACAAATACCTCGAACACGTGCGCGTGGAGCGTCGGCTCGCGCCGCGCACGGTCGAGCTGTATGCATTCCATCTGCGCGCGCTGACCGACCATGCCGCCGAGGCCAACCTGCCGCTGGACCGCGTGCAGACCGCCCACATCCGCCGCTGGATGGCGCAGCTGCACAGCGCCGGGCGCGAGCCGCGCGGCATTGCGCTGGTGCTGTCGTGCTGGCGCAGCTTCTACCGCTGGCTCGGCCATGAAGGGCTGATCGGCTTCAACCCGGTGCAGGACGTGCACGCGCCCAAGGCGGGCCGCCCGCTGCCGAAGGCGCTGGGCGTGGACGACGCGGTGCGCCTGGCCGAGCTGTACGACCCCGAGGCCGACCCCTGGACCGAAGCGCGCGACGGCGCCATCGTTGAAATGCTCTACGGCTGCGGCCTGCGCGTGAGCGAACTCACGGGGCTTGACGCCCAGGCCAGCGCCACGGCGCTCGGCTGGGTCGACCTCGATGCCATGGAAGCCCACGTGCTCGGCAAGGGCAGCAAGCGGCGCAGCGTGCCCGTGGGCAGCAAGGCGGCCGAGGCATTGCGCGACTGGCTCGCGGTGCGCGGCGAGCGCCAGGAGCCGGCGCTGTTCGTCAGCGCGCGCGGTGCGCGCATGTCGTCGCAGGCGGTGTGGAAGCTGCTGCGCGAGCGCAGCCTGAAGGCCGGCCTGGCCGCGCCGGTGCATCCGCACATGCTGCGCCACTCGTTCGCGAGCCACGTGCTGCAGTCGAGCAGCGACCTGCGCGCGGTGCAGGAGCTGCTGGGCCATGCCAACATCGCGACCACGCAGGTCTACACGCGGCTGGACTTCCAGCACCTGGCCAAGGTCTACGACGCGGCGCATCCGCGCGCCAAGGCCCGGTCGGACAAGGACGGCAAGTAGCCGTCACCCGTCGCCTGCATCGTTTTCTTTCGTCTTTCATTTCTTCTTTCATTCATCTCCCATGAAAACCCTCCGCCTCAAGCCGGGCAAGGAGCGCTCGCTCCAACGCCGCCATCCCTGGGTCTTCGAATCCGCCATTGCGCGCGGCGGCGCGGACTCGGGGGAAACGGTGCGCGTGGAGTCGCACGACGGCCACTTTCTCGCGTGGGCGGCCTTCGGCCCCACCTCCAAGATCCGGGCGCGGGCCTGGAGCTTTGATGAGAAGCAGCGCATCGACGCTGCTTTTTTTTCCACGGTCTGCACGCGCGCGGTGAACGCGCGCGGCCTGTTCGACCTGCAGAGCGACGGCGTGCGGCTGGTGCACGGCGAGGCCGACGGCCTGCCGGGGCTGATCGTCGACCGCTACGGCGACACGCTGGTGGCGCAGTTCCTGTCGGCCGGCGTGGAGCGCTGGAAAGACGTGCTGGCCGATGCGCTGCTCAAGGCCACGGGGCTCACCAGGCTGTATGAGCGCTCCGACGCCAGCGGCCGCGAGCGCGAGGGCCTGAAGCCGGTCACGGGCTGGCTGCGCGGCGAGGGCGAAACCCAGATCACCATCCGCGAACACGGCTGGCAGCTGTCGCTGGACATCGCGACCGGCCACAAGACCGGCTTCTACCTCGACCAGCGCGACAGCCGCCAGCGCTTTGCCGAGCTGGCGCAGCACCGGCGTTTTCGCCGAGTGCTCAATTGCTTCTGCTACACGGGCGGCTTCACCGTGGCGGCGCTCGCGGGCCTGAAGGCGGCCGGGGCGCTCGAGGGCGCCTCGCTGGTGTCGGTCGATTCGTCGCAGCCCGCGCTCGAGCGGGCGCGCGCGCACCTGGCGCTCAACGGCTTCGAAGGGCAGGGCATTGCCACGGAGTTTCTCGACGCCAACGTGAACACGGTGCTGCGCGAGTTCATCGACCAGGGCCGCACCTTCGACGCCATCGTGCTCGACCCGCCGAAGTTCGCGCCCACGGTGGCGCACGCCGAGCGCGCCGCGCGCGCCTACAAGGACATCAACCGCCTGGCGCTCAAGCTGCTGGAGCCGGGGGGCGTGCTGCTCACGTTTTCCTGCTCGGGCGGCATCAGCGCCGACCTGTTCCACAAGATCGTGGCCTCGGCCGGGCTGGACGCCGGCGTGGACGGTTACATCGCCGAACGTCTGGGCGCCGCGCCCGACCACCCGATGACCATCGAGTTTCCGGAAGGCGAGTACCTGAAGGGGCTGGTGGTGGTGAGAAAGCCCCTGTGAACGAGGGCTTGACCCCGTCGGCAACGCAACTCAGTGGCATTGGCTAAACTGCCCGCCAATCCCCCGCCTTTTTCTGTTTTCCGTTTCCGGAGCACTTTTCCATGGCCCTCATCCCCGCGACCATCCTGACCGGCTTTCTCGGCTCGGGCAAAACCACGCTGCTCAAGCGCATCCTGACCGAGGCCCATGGCCAGAAGATCGCGGTCATCGAGAACGAGTTCGGCGAGGAGAACATCGACAGCGACATCCTCGTGACCGAGTCGAAGGAGCAGATCGTGCAGATGAGCAACGGCTGCGTCTGCTGCACGATCCGCGAAGACCTGCGCGAAGCGCTGCAGCTGCTGGCCGCCAAGAAGCGCCAGGGCCTGCTGGATTTCGACCGCGTGGTGATCGAGACCACCGGCCTGGCCGACCCCGGCCCGGTGGCGCAGACCTTCTTCATGGACGACGAGATCGCCGAGAGCTACCTGCTCGACTCGATCCTCACGCTGGTCGATGCCAAGCATGCGCCGCAGCAGCTCAACGACCGCCAGGAAGCACGCCGCCAGGTGGGCTTTGCCGACCAGATCTTCATCAGCAAGAGCGAGCTGGTGTCGGCCGAAGAGACCGACGCGCTCATTCACCGTCTGAAGCACATGAACCCGCGCGCGCCGCAGCAGAAGGCGCACTTCGGCGACGTGCCGCTGAAGGACATCTTCGACCTGCGCGGTTTCAACCTGAACGCCAAGCTGGACATCGACCCCGACTTCCTGAAGGAAGACGACCACGATCACCACGACCATGACCACGCGCATGGCGAGGCGTGCGACCACCCCTCGCACAAGCACGAAGGGCACGGTCACCATCACCACACGGACGACGACGTGAAGAGCTTCGTCTACAAGGCCGACCGCGCCTTCGACCCGGCCAAGCTGGAAGACTTCCTGGGCGCCATCGTCAACATCTACGGTCCGCGCATGCTGCGCTACAAGGGCGTGCTGAACATGAAGGGCACCGAGCGCAAGGTGATCTTCCAGGGCGTGCACCAGCTCATGGGCAGCGACCTGGGCCCGGAGTGGGGCAAGGACGAGGCGCGCCAGAGCCGCATGGTGTTCATCGGCATCGAGCTGCCGCGCGAGATCCTGGAGCAGGGGCTGGAGCAGTGCCTGGTCTGAGCACGCCCGCTTGACATGAAAAAACGGCGCTGACCGCGAGGTCAGCGCCGTTTTTCATGGGGCAGACAGTGGCTACTTGCCGAAATTCCCCATCGGCTTGCCTAGGAGCTTGAGCTGGCCTTCGCTGAACTCGACCTGGCTGACCACGTCGTCACCTGCGCGCTTCACGTAGCCGTTCTGCTCGCCCTGTTCGATCAGGCCCGCGAGCATTTCAGGCGGCGGCGTGCGGCCGCTCTCGGCGCCGGTTTCAGCCAGCTTCTCGATCCACTTCACGGGCAGGCGCGCGTTGGCCTTGAGCACGCCGCGCTTGAGCACCAGCGCGTTGCCGGGCAGCTGCAGGTCTTCGTCGGTCACGCCGGCGAGGGCCACCGAGTAGCTGAGTTCGGCGCTGTGGCCGCCGATCTCGACCAGCAGGCGGTCCAGGCCGGCTTCGGGGCTGTGCTTGGCCATGGCCTTGAGGTCGGGCGCCAGCTGCTCGATGAGCGCCTGCATCGCGTCCTTCTGGGCCTTGCTGCGCTGGCCGCAGCCGGCACCGGCGGTCGACTGCAGCCAGGCGTCGGCCAGCTTCTTGTAGCCGGCCGCCTGGATGCGGCGTGCGCTGCTGGCGATCTCGAACTTGTCGATGGCGGTCTCGTTGACCTTGCCCTTGCCCTTGAAGGCGCCTTCGGAGGCGTACAGGCCGTCCTTGATGGTGGCTTCGCCGGTCAGGTCGATGCTTTGCAGCAGCACCTTGATCGCCTTGGCGGGGGCGGCCTCGGTGCCTGCGCCCAGGCCCAGGCCCTTGGGCGCGTTCAGCTCGAAGCTGTCGAGGCGGCCTTCGGACTTGCCGGTGGCCAGCATCCAGCCGGCGCTGCCGTCCATGTCGGCCTTGGCGGTGAACTTGCCCATCTTGACCTGCACGCCCTTGGAGGCGGTGCTGACGTCCAGGCCGGGCATCGTCATGTCATAGCGCACGTGGGTGCGGGCCGCGTTCATGTCCAGGCGGGCCTGCGCGCCTTGCCAGGCGAACTCGCCCTTGCCTTCTTCGACCAGCTTGGCGGGCGCGACGGTGAAGTCGCTGGTGAAGCCGCCGCCGAAGCCGACCTGGGTGCGCGCGGTCAGCGGCTTGGCCTTGCCGAACAGCTTCTCGGCCTCGGCCTGCGCCTTGGCGTCGAGCACCAGTTCGCTGTCGATGACGGCCGCGGCCAGCGCGGCGCCGGCGATCGGGCCGTGGCGGATGGTGTCGCGGATGGTGATGCGCACGGGCTTGGGCGGGGTGGCCGCGGCGTCGCTGTCGTCTCCGGCGGGTTCTTCTTCGTCGCCTTCGGTCGCGGCTTCGGCGACGTCGGTCGTGGCAGCGGCCGGCGCGGCGGCGGGCGCCGACGCGGCAGGGGCGGTGGCGGCTTCGGCCTCGGCCGGGCAGCCCAGTTCGAGCGTCACGGTGCTCACGGCGCCGAAGAAGTTGTGTTCGTAGCTGCGCTCGATCACGCGCACCAACGCGGTCTGCTTGGGCAGTTCGCCCAGGGCGACGTCGTAGCTCGATTTGATTTGCGTGCCGGCCCACCAGGTGCTGCCGCCGTAGGCGACGGCGATGGCCGCGGCCAGGACTCCCAATACTGCTTTTTTGCTCAAGATTATTTTCCGATCGGTTGTTTGAAGGGCCGCCGCGGTGTTTCCCCGACCCGCGGCGTGCCTGCGCCACCCCCTGTGGCGGCGCCGGGCGATGCTACCGGAGCAGGGCAGTGCGTCACCCGATGGCCTTGCGTTTCGAGTTCTCTATACAATCGCGCGCCTGTTCCGGGAGCCATGCTTCGTCCACAGGGGCGAGATATGACTTACGGCACGGGGCGCCAAGGGTTTTTGGCGGGCTTTCGGGGGTATAACCCCGGGGTTCACCACTTGAGGACGCCCCCGACAACGTGAGCCGACGCGGCCTGACACCCGCAACGGTTCCCTTGGGAGGAGACACCCAGTGAAAGCGCGTTCCAGTTCGTACAAGGAGCCAGTCACCGTGAAGAAACCCGCCGCCAAGGCCACGCCAGCCACCAAGCCCGCCGCAAAGAAGGCGACGGCTGTGAAGGCTGTACCCGCGACGAAGAAGGTTTCTGCCACCGCTGCTGCTGCCTCTGCCGCGAAAGAGAAAAGCGCTGCCAAGAAGCCTGCGGCAACCCCGGCCAAGACCGGGACCGCGGCTGCCAAGAAGTCCGCCAAGCCCGCAACCAAGTCCGCGGGCGCGGCGCCTACGTCATCCCAACCGGTCGGCCGTCCTGCGGCCGCCCTTTCTGCTCCCCCGACCCCCATGAAAAAAACGGCTGCCGCCTCTTCTTCCGCCCCGGCGACACCCTCGATCCCCGCTACGCCCGCTCCCGCTGCGCGTGGTGGCCGCGTGTCCCGGCTGTCGCAACTGACCGTGCCTTCGATGCCGCAATCCGTGGCCTCGACCGCCGCCAAATCCAGCTTCTCGCAGGCGCCTTCCACCGCGCTGGTGCCGCCGCCGCCCCTGGCCGTCAAGAAAGACCCGAAGCTGGCCAACAACTGGAAGACCAAGACGCCCGCCGAGCTGAGCGACGCCGAGGTCATCGCGATGCCCGACGACGAGTACATGAACGACAAGCAGATGGCGTTCTTCCGCCTGAAGCTCGAAGAACTCAAGCGCGGCATCCTCGAGAACGCCGGTGAAACCACCGAGCACTTGCGCGAAGACACCGTGGTCGTGCCCGACCCGGCCGACCGCGCCACCATCGAGGAAGAGCACGCGCTCGAACTGCGCACGCGCGACCGCGAACGCAAGCTGCTCAAGAAGATCGAGCAGTCGATCCAGCGCATCGACGCCGGCGACTACGGCTACTGCGACGAGACCGGCGAGCCCATCGGCGTCGGCCGCCTGCTGGCCCGCCCGACCGCCACGCTCTCGCTCGAAGCGCAGCAGCGCCGCGAGCTCAAGCAGAAAATGTTCGGGGATTGAACGGCTGCACGGTAGAACGGAACCCGCGCTTTCGATAACCTTCTCTGAATGCCAAAGGAAGAGTCAGGCCGCCTTTTTTCGAAGGTGGCCAAGTTCGTTCGAAATCCCCTGAAAGACTGGTCGGAGCTGGACACGCCGTCCTCCGACTCGTCGCTGCCCGAGCAGACCTACAGCCGCGAGATGCTGAAGGAAATGATCGAGCGGCGCCAGCGCAACGACTTCGTGCGCCGCCGCGAGTTCGACATGCTGCGCAAGCTGCGCCAGCGCGAGGCGGCGGCCCATGCCTTCGAGGCGACGGTCACGCCGTCGTCGTTCAACCTCAACAGCACCTCCGAAAAATCCGAAGGCCGCGCACTCACGCTCAAGAAGATCGACGAGATCGAAGAGCAGATGTCGCAGCAGTGGTGGAAGGGCCGCGGGCCGAACGGGGAGACGCTGGTCAATCCGCCGCCCGACGCGGGCGCTGAAACGCTGCCGCCGGTCGACAGTGGCGGCGACCAGTTGCCGGCTGAGCCGGCTGCTTCTGCGCCCGTGGCCGCAGCGCCAGAGGTTGCTGCCACCGCAGCTGTCCCCGCGCCTCAGCCGTCCCGGCTCGCGCATGACGGCGCGCTCGAAGAAGCGGTGATCCGCTTCGCGCACGGTGACGACACCGGCGCCGAAGCCATCCTGCTGCAGGCGCTGGCCGCCGAAAGTGCGTTCTCCACCGACGACACTGCCGCAGCCGTCACGCTGGAGCGCGACGACGCCCGCTGGCGTGCGCTGTTCGACCTGTACCGCGCCACCGGCGACGCCGCCAAGTTCGCGGCCGCCCGCATGCGCTATGCGCAGCGCATGAAGCGCATGGGGCCCGACTGGGTCTCGCTCGACGAGCTTGCCCGCAGCGTGAAGGCCGTCACCGCCAGCGAAGACGCCGAGGCGGCCTCCGACACCACCGGCGCCGCCGACTGGGCCAGTCCCGCGCACCTGACGCGCGAGGGGCTCATGGCGCTCACGCGCGCGCTCTCGCAGGCCGGCATGGTCTGGACGCTCGACTGGCGCGCGCTCACCGAGATCGATCCGCCGGCCGCCGCGCCGCTGCGCATCCTGTTCGCGCACTGGTCCGATTCGCCGGTGCAGCTGCGCTTCTTCGGCGCCTCGCAGCTCATGGCCGTGCTGGCCGCGGCCACGCCCAACAACGAGCGCCATCCCGACGACGCGTGGTGGCAGCTGCGCCTGGCGGCGCTGCGCATGATGCACCTGCCCGACGACTTCGAGCTGGTGGCGCTCAACTACTGCATCACCTACGAGGTGTCGCCGCCGTCCTGGCAGGACCCGAAGGGCGAGTGCACCTCGCTGGCCGCGCCGCCGGCGAGCCGGCCGAGCTCGGTCTGGTCGCTGCTGTCGGTCGGGGGCGATTCCGAGAGCTTCCCGTCCACCGACAGCGGTTTTGCCGCGCTGGCGGGCGACCTGCGCGGCGATTCGCTGTCGTGCTGGCAGCGCCTGGACCACGACCTGCGCCACACGACGGCGCCGGTCATCTCGTGCGCGGCCCTGCTGCGCATGGACCTGACGGCGGCCGGCACGCTGTTGAGCTGGGTCCGCGAGCGCGATGCGAACGGCGAGCGGGTGCAGTTCGTCGATGCGCACCGGCTGATTGCCGCGCTGTTCGGGCTGATCGGCATCACCGACCACGCCACGGTCGCCGTCCGCAAGAACTGACCCCGCCACAGGGGTTCCGCGGCCCCTGCGCGGCCGTGTTTTCCGCCAGCAGTTTGTCCGACCGCAAGGGTTGCATTGGCGGGGCCCATCCCCAGATGGCTGCGATGGAACAGTTTCACGGCACCACCATCGTGAGCGTGCGCCGCAAGACCCCCCAAGGCGATCAGGTCGCCATCGGCGGGGACGGGCAGGTCACTCTCGGCAACATCGTCATCAAGGGCACGGCGCGCAAGGTGCGGCGGCTCTATCACGGCAAGGTCCTGGCGGGTTTCGCCGGTGCCACAGCCGATGCCTTCACGCTCTTCGAGCGCTTCGAGGCCAAACTTGAAAAGCACCAGGGCCACCTGACCCGCGCGGCGGTCGAGCTCACCAAGGACTGGCGCACCGACCGCGTGCTGCGCAAGCTCGAAGCCATGCTGGCCGTGGCCGACGCCACGACTTCGCTCATCATCACCGGCAATGGCGACGTGTTGGAGCCTGAAGACGGCGTGATCGCCATCGGTTCCGGCGGTGCCTACGCCCAGTCGGCGGCCAAGGCGCTGATCGACAACACCGAGCTCTCGGCCGAGCAGATCGTGCGCAAATCGCTGGCGATCGCCGGAGAAATCTGCATTTACACGAACATGAACCACACGGTGGAAGCGCTCTGACCATGTCCATGACCCCCCAGGAAATCGTCTCCGAGCTGGACAACCACATCGTCGGCCAGCCGGCCGCCAAGCGCGCCGTGGCTATCGCGCTGCGCAACCGCTGGCGCCGCCAGAAGGTCGACGAGAAGCTGCGCCACGAGATCACGCCGAAGAACATCCTCATGATCGGCCCGACGGGCGTCGGCAAGACCGAGATCGCCCGCCGCCTGGCCCGCCTCGCCGACGCGCCGTTCATCAAGGTCGAGGCCACCAAGTTCACCGAGGTGGGCTACGTGGGCAAGGACGTCGACTCCATCATTCGCGACCTGGCCGAGATCGCCGTCAAGCAGACGCGCGAATCCGAAAGCGTGAAGGTGCGCGCCCGCGCCGAAGACGCGGCCGAGGAGCGCATCCTCGATGCGCTGCTGCCCCCGGCGCGCGGCGTCGACGGCGCTGCGCCCGCACTCGACAGCCCCAACCCGACGCGCCAGGCCTTCCGCAAGAAGCTGCGCGAGCACCAGCTCGACGACAAGGAGATCGAACTCGACCTCGCCGAAACGCGCGCGCCGCTGGAGATCATGGGCCCGGCCGGCATGGAGGAAATGACCGAGCAACTGCGCGGCATGTTCGGCCAGCTCGGCGGCGGCAAGCGCAAGACGCGCAAGCTCAAGATCGCCGAGGCGATGCGCCTCCTGATCGACGAGGAGGCCGCCAAGCTGGTCAACGAGGACGAGATCCGCACGCAGGCGATCGCCAATGCCGAGCAGAACGGCATCGTGTTCATCGACGAGATCGACAAGGTCGCCACGCGCAGCGAAGCGCAGGGCTCCGACGTCTCGCGCCAGGGCGTGCAGCGCGACCTGCTGCCGCTGGTGGAGGGCACGGCCGTGTCCACCAAGTACGGCGTGGTGCGCACCGACCACATGCTGTTCATCGCGAGCGGCGCGTTCCACCTGAGCAAGCCGAGCGACCTCATTCCCGAGCTGCAGGGGCGCTTTCCGATCCGCGTCGAGCTGCAGTCGCTCTCGGTGTCGGACTTCGAGAGCATCCTCACGCAGACCCGCGCTTCGCTCGTGAAGCAGTACCAGGCGCTGCTGGCCACCGAAGGCGTGACGCTCGACTTCGCGCCCGACGGCATCACGCGGCTGGCGGCCATCGCCTTCGAGGTGAACGAGCGCACCGAGAACATCGGCGCGCGCCGTTTGTCGACCGTGATGGAGCGCCTGCTCGATGAGGTAAGCTTCGATGCCACCCGCATCGAGGGCCAGACGGTCCGCATCGATGCCGCTTATGTCGACGAGCGCCTCGCGGCACTAAGTCACGACGAAGACCTTTCGCGCTTCATCCTCTGAAGCCGCCTCCCTCGGCCCCTGTAACGGGGTCGTCCTTCACGCATCACTTTCACTGCGTGAGCTAAGTACTTCATTTTCAACACAATTCGCCGATTTCCAGGTTTGGAAATCGGCGCTAAGTCGTTGATTCCATTACAAAAAATACCCCCGAGCCCCAGTTGCGTCGCAAGTGTTTCCTGCTACAGTGGAAAAAAGTGCAGTTAAGTGGGAAAAAGTGCGGGCAACGCCCCTTCCGGGTGTCGCGGCACCTCCCACCACAGGGGTTTCGTGGTCGTGTTTCAAGGCGCTTCATCGCTCAGTCTGGATGCCAAGGGGCGGCTCTCCGTGCCGACCCGGCATCGCGACGTCCTGAGCGCCACGGCAGGCGGCCAGCTCACGATCACCAAGCATCCGCACGGATGCCTGATGGTGTTCCCCCGTCCCGAATGGGAAAAATTCCGCGAACGCATTGCTGCGCTGCCGATGTCGGCGCAGTGGTGGAAGCGCGTCTTCCTCGGTAACGCGATGGACGTCGAGATGGACGGCACCGGCCGCGTGCTGGTGTCGCCCGAGCTGCGCGCCGCCACCGGCATCAACCGCGAGACGCTGTTGCTGGGCATGGGCAACCACTTCGAACTCTGGGACAAGGCGACCTACGAGGCCAAGGAGGCCGAGGCCACCCAGGGCGAGATGCCGGATGTGTTTCAGGACTTCGCGTTCTGAGGAGCCCCGTGAACACCCCCCTGACCCACACGACCGTCTTGTTGAACGAGGCGGTGGAAGCCCTTCTTTCCGGCAGCGCGGCAGCCACGGGCACGTACGTGGACGCCACCTTCGGCCGCGGAGGACATGCGCGCGCCATCCTCGCGCGGCTGGCGCCGGAAGGCAGGCTCATCGCATTCGACAAGGATGCAGAAGCGGTGGCCGAAGCAGCGCGCATCTCGGATGCGCGTTTTTCTATCCGCCACCAGGGATTCCGCTCGCTGGGCGAATTGCCCGATGCCAGCGTCAACGGCTTGCTGATGGACCTGGGCGTGAGTTCGCCGCAGATCGACAACCCGGTGCGCGGTTTCAGTTTCCGTTTCGACGGTCCGCTCGACATGCGCATGGACACCACGCGCGGCGAGAGCGTGGCCGAATGGCTGGCAACGGCCGAACTTCAACAAATTGCAGAGGTGATCCGTGACTATGGCGAAGAACGGTTTGCTGTTCAGATTGCAAAGGCGATTGTTGCTCGCAGACAAGAACGGGGCGCAATTTCAACCACCACCGAACTGGCCGAGCTCGTGGCTGGCACGGTCAAAACCCGCGAGCAGGGCCAGAACCCTGCAACGCGCACATTTCAGGCTTTTCGGATTTTCATCAACGCCGAGCTTGAGGAGCTGCAACAAGCGCTAGAGGCCAGCCTGTCGGTGCTCGCGCCCGGCGGCCGGCTCGCGGTGATCAGCTTCCATTCGCTCGAAGACCGCATCGTCAAGCAGTTCATCGCCAAGCACTCGAAGGAGGTCTACGACCGCCGCGCGCCCTTCGCTGCGCCCAAGGTGATGAAGCTGCACGCGCTCGAGCGCATCAAGCCGTCCGAAGAAGAAGTGCGCGGCAACCCGCGCTCGCGCAGCGCCATCCTCCGGGTGGCCGAACGCACGGAGGCCGGGTAGCCATGGCGCGCATCAACCTGCTTCTTCTGCTGGCCGTCATTGCGACGGCTTTGTACCTTGTGCACACCCAGTACCAGTCGCGCCAGCTCTACACGGAGTTCGACCGCGCCCTGCAGGAGACGCGCAAGCTCGAAACCGAGCATGACCGCCTGCAGGTGGAGAAGCGCGCCCAGGCCACGCCGCTGCGCGTGGAGAAGCTGGCCAAGGAACAGCTGCAGATGCGCACGGCCTCGCCGGCGATCACGCAGTACGTGCGCCCCGACGGCTCGGTGATCCCGGCCGTCGCGCCGCTGCCGCCGACCACGCCGCCCAAGCCCGGCACCACCGCGAGGCCCGCCCGATGAGCCGCGGCAACCGCAGCGTGCGCTACACCACCAGCCCCTTGCTCGCGAGCAAGACGCCGGTGTGGCGCAGCAAGTTCATCGTCGCCGGCATCGCCTTCGGCTTCGTCATGCTGGCGGGGCGGGCTGCGTACGTGCAGGTCTTCAACAACAGCTTCTTCCAGCGCCAGGGCGAAGTGCGCTTCGCCCGCACGCTGGAGCTGCCGGCCAACCGCGGCCGCATCCTCGACCGCAATGGGCTCATCCTGGCGTCGAGCGTGGTGGCGCCCAGCATCTGGGCCATTCCCGAAGACGTGGAGCGCGACGACCCCGAGGTGCGCGCCAAGCTCAAGCAGGTGGCCAAGCTGCTCGGCATGCCGCAGAAGGACTTCGACAAGAAGCTCGAAGACGAAGACAAGACCTTCGTCTGGATCAAGCGCCAGGTCGACGAGCCCATCGCCAAGCAGATCGCCGCGCTCAACCTCAAGGGCATCTACCAGCGCAAGGAATACAAGCGCCAGTACCCCGAGGGCGAGGCGGCCGCGCACGTGGTGGGCTTCACCAACGTGGAAGACAACGGCCAGGAAGGCATCGAGCTGGCGTTCAACAAGGAACTGGCCGGCAAGGCCGGCTCGCGCCGCGTCATCAAGGACCGGCTGGGCCGCGTGGTCGAGGGCGTGGGCGAGCAGGTGCCGCCGGTCGAGGGCCGCGACATCCAGCTCAGCGTCGACAGCAAGGTGCAGTTCTTCGCCTACCAGAAGCTGCGCGACGCCGTGACGGCGCGCCGTGCCAAGGCCGGCAGCGTGGTGGTGCTCGACAGCACCACCGGCGAGGTGCTGGCGCTGGCCAACTACCCGAGCTACGTGCCCGACAAGCGCCAGAACCTCACCGGTGAGCAGCTGCGCAACCGCGCGCTCACCGACACCTTCGAGCCCGGCTCGACCATGAAGCCCATCACCGTGGCGATGGCGCTGGAGGCCGGCCGCGTCAAGCCCTCCACCATCATCGACACCGCGCCCGGGCGCTACCAGCTGGGCGGCTTCACCATCAGCGACACCCACAACTACGGGGCGCTGACGGTGGAGGGCGTGATCCAGAAGTCGAGCAACGTGGGCGCGCTCAAGATCGCCCAGAAGATGACGCCCCACGAGATGTGGGACACCTACACCGCGCTGGGCTACGGCCAGAAGCCGCAGATCCAGTTCCCCGGCGCCGTGACGGGCCGGCTGCGTCCGTGGAAGACCTGGAAGCCGGTCGAGCAGGCCACCATGGCCTACGGCTACGGCCTGTCGGCGTCGCTGTTCCAGATGGCGCATTCGTACACCTCGTTCGCGCACGACGGCTCCATCATTCCGGTCACCATCCTGAAGAACACCGAGCCGCCGGTCGGCGTGCGGGTGTTCTCGCCGTCCAATGCGCTCGCGGTGCGCAAGATGCTGCAGATGGCCGCCGGCCCGGGCGGCACCGGCACGCGCGCGCAGACGGTGGGCTACTCGGTCGGCGGCAAGTCGGGCACGGCCCACAAGCAGGTCGGCAAGGGCTACGCCAGCAACAAGTACCGCGCCTGGTTCACCGGCATGGCGCCCATCGAGAAGCCGCGCATCATCGTCGCGGTGATGATCGACGAGCCGACCGACGGTCAGTATTTCGGCGGCCTCGCCGCGGCGCCGGTGTTCAGCGAAGTCGTGCAGCAGACCCTGCGCATGATGAACGTCCCGCCCGATCTGGCGGTCAAACCCCTCGTGCAGACGCAAGACGTCCCCGAGAGCTTCTGACATGCTGACACTCACTTCCCCCACCACCGCCGCGTTCTGGCTCAAGGAGCGCGTGCAGGGCGCGTTGCTCGCCGACAGCCGCGCGGTCGGCCCGGGTGACGCCTTCATCGCCTGGCCCGGTGCCGCGACCGACGGCCGCCAGCACGTGGCGGCTGCACTGGCGCAGGGCGCCGTGGCCTGCCTCGTCGAGCACGAGGGCGTGGACGCCTTCGGTTTCGACGGCGACGAGCGCATCGTGAGCTACCCCGGCCTCAAGGCCGCCACCGGCCCGATCACCGCCGCCTTCTACGACAACCCCTCGGCGCAGCTCGACCTGCTGGCCGTGACCGGTACCAACGGCAAGACCTCCACCGCGTGGTGGCTGGCCGAGTCGCTGTCCACGCTGCGCGCGGCCGGCGGCGTGCGCGCCATGCGCCCCGACGGCACCACCGAGCGCGGCGCTCCGTCGCCCTGCGCCGTGGTGGGGACGCTGGGCATCGGCGTGCCGCCCGAGCTCACCTACACCGGTCTGACCACGCCCGACCCCGTGATGCTGCAGCGCGCGCTGCGCGACTTCGTCACCGAAGGCTTCGGCGCCTGCGCGATCGAGGCTTCGTCGATCGGCATCGCCGAACGCCGGCTCGACGGCTGCCGCATCGCGGTCGCCGTGTTCACCAATTTCACGCAGGACCACCTCGACTACCACGGCAGCATGGACGCCTACTGGCAGGCCAAGGCCGAGCTGTTCCGCTGGCCCGGCCTGCGCGCCGCGGTGATCAACATCGACGACATGCACGGCGCCAGCCTGTGCGCCAACCTGCTGGACGCCGGCATCGGCGCGCTCGACGTCTGGACCGTCTCCGCCGGCGGCAAGCCCGCACGGCTGGTGGCGCGCGACATCGGCTACGACGCGCAGGGCCTGCAGTTCACCGTGGCCGAGCACGGCAGCACGGCGCCGGCCGAACGGCTCGCGACCGGGCTCATCGGCCAGTACAACGTGGCCAACCTGCTCGGCGTGCTCGGCACCCTGCGCGCGCTGGGCCTCACGCTCGCCCAGGCCGTGGCCGCCTGCGCCCACCTCAGCAGCGTGCCGGGCCGCATGGACCGCGTGCAGCCGACCGAGGGTGCGCCGCTGGCCGTGGTCGACTACGCCCACACGCCCGACGCGCTCGACAAGGCCCTCGCGGGCCTGCGCCCGCTGGCCAAGCAACGCGGCGGCGCGCTCTGGTGCGTGTTCGGCTGCGGCGGCAACCGCGACCCGATCAAGCGCCCGCTGATGGCGGCCGTCGCCGAGCGGCAGGCCGACCATGTGGTGCTCACCAGCGACAACCCGCGCAACGAGAACCCCGACGCGATCATCAGCCAGGCGCTGCGCGGCTTCACGCGCGTCGAGGCGGCCCGCGTGCAGGTCGACCGTGCGCGCGCCATCGCCGAAACCATCGCCCAGGCCGCGCCGCAAGACGTGGTGCTGATCGCCGGCAAGGGCCACGAGGAGTGGCAGGAGATCGCCGGCCAGCGCCTGCCGTTCTCCGACAAGACCCACGCGCTCGACGCGCTCGACGCGCTCGCAAAGCGGGGTGCCGCATGACCGCCATGGCCACGCCTATCTCTACACCGCTCAACCTCACGCTGGCGCAGGCGCAGCAATGGGTGCCGGGGTCGCGCCTCGTGGGCGACCCGGCCACCGTGATCGCCCGCGTCCACACCGACACCCGCACCCTGGCCGCTGGCGACCTGTTCGTTGCGCTCAAGGGTGAGCGCTTCGACGCCAACGACTTCCTGGCCGATGCGAAGAAGCAGGGCGCCGTCGCCGCCATTGCGCACGGCGGCCTCGAAGCCGCAGGCCTCGCAGGCCTCGAGGTGCCCGATTCGCTCATCGCGCTCGGTGCGCTGGGCGCCGGCTGGCGCGCGCAGTTCAACCTGCCGCTGATCGCCGTCACCGGCAGCAACGGCAAGACCACGGTCACGCAGATGATCGCGGCCGTGCTCGCCGCCTTCCGCGCCGACCGCGCGCTGGCCACGGCCGGCAACTTCAACAACGAGATCGGCGTGCCGCTCACGCTGATGCGCCTGCGCGCGCAGCACCAGCTGGCGGTGCTCGAGCTGGGCATGAACCATCCGGGCGAGATCGCGCGGCTGGCCGCCATGTCGCGCCCGACCATCGCGCTGGTCAACAACGCGCAGCGCGAGCACCAGGAGTTCATGGCCAGCGTCGAGGCGGTCGCCATCGAGAACGCCGCCGTGTTCGCCGAACTGCCCGACGACGGCACGGCCGTGTTCCCGTACGGCGACACCTTCACCTCGCTGTGGACCGACCTGGCGCGCCAGAGCGGTTCGCGCCGCTGCCTGACTTTCGGCGAGCACGCCGACGCCGACATCTCGCTCGACAGCGCCGAATGGCAGCAGGGCGCCTGGAGCGTTCGCGTGCGCACGCCGCTGGGCGCCTTCGAGGCGCGCCTGCACATCGCGGGCCGTCACAACGTGGGCAACGCGCTCGCCGCCACCGCCTGCGCGCTGGCCGCCGGCGTGTCGCTCGACACCATCGCCGCGGGCCTGTCGGCCTTCGAGCCGGTCAAGGGCCGTTCGCGCGCCAGCGAGGTCGTGCTGCCCGGCGGACACGCGCTCACGCTGGTCGACGACAGCTACAACGCCAACCCCGACTCGGTGATTGCCGCCATCGACGTGCTCACCGGCCTGCCCGCGCCGCGCCTGCTGGTGCTCGGCGAGATGGGCGAGGTCGGCGACCGCTCGCCGGAGTTCCACGCCGAGGTCGGCGCCTGGGCGCGCCAGAGCGGCCTCGATGCCGTCTACACGCTGGGCGGCGAGACCGTGCATGCGGCGACGGCTTTCAACAACAACGATGGTGTCGATGGACGCCATTTCGACGATTTCGACACGCTCCGCGCGGCCGTGCTCGCCCGCCTGCCGCAGCTGGGCAGCGTGCTGGTCAAGGGGTCGCGCTTCATGAAGATGGAGCGCGTGGTGCAGGCGATCGAAGCACAACAACAAAAGGAGGCCGGTCATGACGCATGAGCCGCGCAACACACCATGCTGATGTCCCTGGCCCAATGGCTGCAGACGCTGTCGCCCGAGTTCGGGTTCTTGCGCGTTTTCAACTACCTCACGTTCCGCGCCCTCATGGCCGCGCTGACCGCGCTCGTCGTCGGCCTGGTGGCCGGCCCGTACGTCATTCGTCGCCTCGCCGCGCTCAAGATCGGCCAGCCGATCCGCGGCTACGGCATGGAAACGCACCTGACCAAGAGCGGCACGCCCACCATGGGTGGCGTGCTCGTGCTGTTCGCCATCGCCTTCGCTACCTTGCTGTGGTTCGATCTCTCGAACCGCTTCGTGTGGATCGTGCTGTGGGTCACGATGGGCTTCGGCGCCATCGGCTGGGTGGACGACTGGCGCAAGGTGGTGCGCAAGGACCCCGAAGGCATGCGCTCGCGCGAAAAGTACTTCTGGCAATCGCTGGTCGGCCTGCTCGCCGGCTTCTACCTGCTGTTCAGCATTTCCGAGAGCTCCAACTGGCGCGTGCTCGAGCTGTTCTACGCCTGGGTGCGCTCGGGCTTCGACCTCGACTTTCCGCCCAAGATCAACCTGCTGGTGCCTTTCTTCAAGGAAGTGAGCTACCCGCTGGGCGGCATCGGCTTCGTGATCCTCACCTACCTGGTGATCGTGGGCGCGAGCAATGCCGTGAACCTCACGGACGGCCTCGACGGCCTGGCGATCATGCCGGTGGTGATGGTGGGCTCGGCGCTGGGCGTGTTCGCCTACGTCACGGGCAGCGCGGTGTACTCCAAGTACCTGCTGTTCCCCAACATCCCGGGCTCGGGCGAGCTGCTGGTGTTCTGCTCGGCCATGGCCGGCGCGGGCCTCGCGTTCCTCTGGTTCAACACCCATCCGGCGCAGGTCTTCATGGGCGACGTGGGCGCGCTGGCGCTGGGCGGCGCGCTGGGCACCATCGCGGTCATCGTGCGCCAGGAGATCGTGTTCTTCATCATGGGCGGCATCTTCGTGGTCGAGGCGATCTCGGTGATGGCGCAGGTCATGTACTTCAAGTACACGAAGAAGCGTTATGGCGAAGGCCGGCGCGTGCTCAAGATGGCGCCGCTGCACCACCACTTCGAGAAGAGCGGCTGGCGCGAGACGCAGGTCGTCGTGCGCTTCTGGATCATCACGATGCTGCTGTGCCTCATCGGCCTGTCGACGCTGAAGCTGCGGTAACAACACAACCATGCGGCACCTGAAAGACCTCCCCGTTCTCATCCTCGGCCTCGGCGCGTCCGGGCTGGCGATGGCGCGCTGGTGCGCGCGCCACGGCGCGGTCGTGACCGTGGCCGACACGCGCGAGGCGCCCGCCTCGCTCGCGACGCTGCAGGCCGAGCTGCCCGACGCCACCTTCATCGGCGGGCCGTTCACGGCCGCGCTGGTCGAAGGCACGCCGATCCGCGCCGTGTACCGCTCGCCGGGCCTGTCGCCCGCGACGCTGGCGCCAGTCGTCGACGCCGCCAAGGCCGTGGGCCTCGTGGTCGGCGGCGAGCTGGACCTGTTCGCGCGCGCGCTGCTCGACCTGCGGACGGTCGAGGTGCCGGTGGTGGAAGTCGAGGCTGAAGTGCCGGTCGAAACCGCCGTGGTCGAGCCTGTCGTTGAAACGCCGGCCCAGGCCGAGCTGGCCCTGAGCGAAGAGGTTCCTGTGGCGGGGGCTGCGGTGGTCGAGACGCCGGAAGTGCCTGCGCCGGAGGCTGCTGCGGTTGTCGAAGGCGAAGCCGAAGCGGCTGCGCCTGTTGAAGCAACTGACGTTGTTGCACTCACTGACGCTGTGGCTCCTGAGCCGACGGCAGAGCCGACCGAAGCCGCACTGCCGGTCGATGCGACTGCCGCAGAAGCCGAACCCGTCGCTCCCGTCGAACCGACCGAAGCCGCTGAAGTCACACCGCCCGCCATGGCCGAAGCCATGCCGCGCGATGCATCGCTGAGCGTGCCGGTGACGCCGCCCGCCGAAGACGTCGTCGCCGAAGGCGCCACGACGGAAGACGCAGCCACGGAAAACGGCGCAGCACCAGCCGCCGCCGAAACGCCCGCCGTGTCGCCCGCACCCGCCGCCACCGTCTCCCGGCTCCCGACCCCCGGCAAGCCCTACGTGCCCACCGCGGCGCGCGAGGCCGCCGAGTTCGTCGCCAAGATCGCCGAGCTGTCCGCCACCAACCCGGCGTCGGCCGCGGTCGAGGAAGAGGCCACGCCGCAGCTCGAACTCGTACCCGAACCCGAGCCCGAAGCGCCCAAGGGCTACACGCCCGCCGTGCTCGCCATCACCGGCACCAACGGCAAGACCACCGTCACCTCGCTCACCGGCCAGCTGGTCGAGCGCGCGGGCAAGACCGTGGCCGTGGCCGGCAACATCGGCCCGACGCTGCTCGACACGCTGGCGGGGCACCTCGACGCCGGCACGCTGCCCGACGTGTGGGTGCTCGAACTCTCGAGCTTCCAACTCGACGGCGTGCAGGGCTTCGAGCCCACGGCCGCGACCGTGCTCAACCTCACGCAGGATCACCTCGACTGGCATGGCGACATGCCGGCCTACGCGGCCGCGAAGGCGCGCATCTTCGGCGCCAAGGGCCTGATGATCCTCAACCGCGACGACGCCGGCGTGATGGCCATGCTGCCGCCGCCGGTCAAGGTGCGGCTGCAGCGTCCGCAGATCCGCACCCACGTCACCTTCGGTGGCGCGATGCCGCTGCGCCCCGGCGACTACGGCATCGAGCGCATCAACGGCGTGGCCTGGCTGGTGCGCGCGCTGGAAGCCGACGAAACGCAGAAGCGCAAGCGCGGCGCGGTGGTGGAAGAAGAGCTCTTCTTCCAGCGCCTCATGCCCGCCGACGCGCTGCGCATCCGTGGCCGCCACAACGCCATGAACGCCCTGGCCGCGCTCGCGCTCGCCAGCGCCGCCGACTGCCCGCTGGGCCCGATGCTCTACGGCCTGCGCGAGTACCGCGGCGAGCCGCACCGCGTCGAGCCGATCGCCATCGTGGACGAGGTCGAGTTCTTCGACGACAGCAAGGGCACCAACGTCGGCGCCACCGTGGCCGCACTGAGCGGCCTCGGCGAGGAGCGCCGCGTGGTCGTGATCCTCGGCGGCGAAGGCAAGGGCCAGGACTTCGAGCCGCTGGCCGACCCCGTGCGCCAGTACGCGCGCGCCGTCGTGTTGATCGGCCGCGACGCCCCGCTGATCGAGGCCGCGCTGGCTTCCACCGGCGTCTCGCTGAAGCATGCGGGCTCGATGGAAGAGGCCGTGAAGCTCGCCGCCGCGCGCGCCCACCCCGGCGATGCCGTGCTGCTGTCACCGGCCTGTGCGAGCTTCGACATGTTCAAGGACTACGCGCACCGTGCCGAGGTGTTCTGCGAGGCCGTCGAGGCCTATGCCGACAGCCCGCGCGAGGCCGTGGGTGGCGACGACGCGGTGGTGTCGTACGCCCCGCAAGCTTCGCTGTCCACCGCCGGATCGATGGAGGACCCGATTTGAACTCCGCAGCCGCAGGCCAGGAAACCAGCACCGGCAGCCGTTTCGGCGGCTGGTTCAGGCGCGCCCGCAGCGGCATGGATTCGCTGCCCGTGCACCTGCCCGTGCGGCTGGGCGGCGCCGGTGTCGCGCAGACCAAGGCCACGCCGATGCGCGTGCTGGGCTTCGACCAGGCGCTGGTTTGGGTCACGGTCGCGCTGATGACCTGGGGCCTGATCATGGTGTATTCGGCCTCGATCGCGCTGCCCGACAACCCGCGCTTCGCACGCGCCGGCTACAGCGCCTCGTACTTCCTCACGCGGCATGCAGCCTCGCTGGTCATCGCCTTCATCGCCGCGCTGCTGACCTTCCAGGTCCCGATGAAGACCTGGGAGCGTGCTGCGCCCTGGCTCTTCGTGGCTTCGCTGCTGCTGCTGGTGGCGGTGCTCATTCCGCACATCGGCATCAACGTGAACGGTGCGCGCCGCTGGCTGCCGATGGGCTTCATGCGCTTCCAGCCGTCGGAGCTGGCCAAGTTCGCGATGGTGCTCTACGCCGCCAGCTACATGGTGCGCAAGATGGAGATCAAGGAACGGTTCTTCCGCGCCGTGCTGCCGATGGGCATCGCGGTGGTGGTGGTCGGCATGCTGGTGATGGCCGAGCCCGACATGGGCGCCTTCATGGTGATCGCCGTGATCGCCATGGGCATCCTGTTCCTGGGCGGCGTGAACGCGCGCATGTTCTTCGTGATCGCGACGCTGGTGGTGGTGGCCTTCGGCTCCATCGTGGCGAGCAGCCCGTGGCGCCGCGAGCGCATCTTTGCGTACCTCGATCCGTGGAGCGAGGAGCACGCGCTGGGCAAGGGCTACCAGCTGTCGCACTCGCTGATCGCCATCGGGCGCGGCGAGGTCTTCGGCGTGGGCCTGGGCGGCAGCGTCGAGAAGCTGCACTGGCTGCCCGAGGCGCACACCGACTTCCTGCTGGCCGTGATCGGCGAAGAGTTCGGCCTGATCGGCGTGCTGCTGATCATCGGCCTGTTCCTGTGGCTCACGCGCCGCATCATGCACATCGGCCGCCAGGCGATCGCGCTCGACCGCGTGTTCTCGGGCCTCGTGGCCCAGGGCGTGGGCGTGTGGATCGGCTTTCAGGCCTTCATCAACATGGGCGTGAACCTGGGCGCACTGCCGACCAAGGGCCTGACCTTGCCGCTGATGAGCTTCGGCGGCTCGGCGATTTTGATGAACCTCGTGGCGCTCGCTGTCGTGCTGCGCATCGACTACGAGAACCGCGTGCTGATGCGGGGAGGTCGCGTATGACCGGCCGTACCGCACTCGTCATGGCAGGCGGCACGGGCGGCCACATCTTCCCGGGCCTGGCCGTGGCCGAGGCCTTGCGCGAGCGCGGCTGGCGCGTGCACTGGCTGGGCGCGCCCGGCAGCATGGAAGAAAAGCTCGTGCCCCCGCGCGGCTTCGCCTTCGAGCCCGTGCAGTTCGGCGGCGTGCGCGGCAAGGGTCCGCTCACGCTGTTCCTGCTGCCGCTGAAGCTGCTGCGCGCCTTCTGGCAGAGCCTGGCCGTGGTGCGCCGCGTGAAGCCCGACGTGCTGGTGGGCCTGGGCGGCTACATCACCTTCCCGGGCGGGATGATGGGCGTGCTGATGGGCAAGCCGCTGGTGCTGCACGAGCAGAACTCGGTCGCCGGCCTCGCCAACAAGGTGCTGGCCGGCGTGGCCGACCGCGTGTTCACGGCCTTCCCGAACGTGCTGAAGAAGGCGCAGTGGGTGGGCAATCCGCTGCGCGCGGCCTTCACCTCGCAGCCCGATCCGGCCGCGCGCTTCGCGGGCCGCACGGGGCCGCTCAAGTTGCTGGTGGTCGGCGGCAGCCTGGGCGCGCGTGCGCTCAACGCCGTCGTGCCGCAGGCGCTGGCGCGCATCGCGCCCGACGCCCGCCCGCAGGTGCTGCACCAGAGCGGCGCCAAGCAGATCGACGAGTTGCGCGCCAACTATGCGGCGGCCGGTGTCGAGGGCGAACTCACGCCCTTCATCGACGACACCGCGCAGGCGTACGCCGAGGCCGACCTCATCGTCGCGCGCGCCGGCGCCAGCACCGTCACCGAAATCGCGGCCGTCGGCGCAGCAGCGCTGTTCGTGCCTTTCCCCTCGGCGGTCGACGACCACCAGACCACCAACGCGCGCTTCCTCGTGGACGCGGGCGGCGGCTGGCTGGTGCAACAGACCGACCTCACCCCTGAATTGCTGGCTGATTTGCTACAGAAAACCGAACGCGCGACCTTGATCGACCGGGCCACCAAGGCCAAGACCCTGCAGAAGACCGAAGCAGTGGACGCGGTTGTCCGCGCCTGCGAGGAGCTTGCGAAATGAAGCACGCGATCCGTCACATCCACTTCGTCGGCGTCGGCGGCTCGGGCATGAGCGGCATCGCCGAGGTGCTGCTGAACCTGGGCTACAGGATCACCGGCTCCGACTTGTCCGACAGCGCCACGCTGCGCCGGCTCTCGGGCCTGGGCATCGGCACCTTCGTGGGCCATGCCGCCGCGCACATCGACGGCGCGGACGCGGTCGTCACCTCCACCGCCGTGCAGTCGGACAACCCCGAGGTGCTGGCCGCGCGCGAAAAGCGCATTCCGGTCGTGCCGCGCGCGCTCATGCTCGCGGAGCTGATGCGCCTGAAGCAGGGCATCGCCATCGCCGGCACGCACGGCAAGACCACCACCACCAGCCTGGCCGCGAGCGTGCTCGAGGCCGCCGGGCTCGACCCGACCTTCGTGATCGGCGGGCGTCTGAACAGCGCCGGCGCCAACGCGCAGCTGGGCAGCGGCGACTACATCGTGGTCGAGGCCGACGAGTCGGACGCCTCGTTCCTGAACCTGCTGCCCGTGATGGCAGTGGTCACGAACATCGACGCCGACCACATGGAGACCTACGGGCACGACTTCGCGAAGCTGAAGAAAGCCTTTGTCGATTTCCTGCACCGCATGCCGTTCTACGGCGTGGCCATTCTCTGCACCGACGATCCGGCGGTGCGCGAGATCGTGGCCGACGTGACCTGCCCGGTCACCAGCTACGGCTTCGGCGAGGACGCCCAGGTGCGTGCCATCGACGTGCGCGCCGTCGGCGGCCAGATGCATTTCACCGCGCAGCGCCGCAACGGCGTGACGCTGCCCGACCTGCCCATCGTGCTGAACCTGCCGGGCGAGCACAACGTGCGCAACGCGCTGTCGGTGATCGCCATGGCGGTCGAGCTCGGCATTGCCGACGAAGCGGTGCAGCGCGGCCTGGCCGGTTTCAAGGGCGTGGGCCGCCGCTTCCAGAGTTACGGCGACGTGGCCGTGCCGAACGACACGGCCGGCGGGCGCTTCACCGTCATCGACGACTACGGCCACCACCCGGTCGAGATGGCGGCCACCATCGCGGCCGCGCGCGGCGCCTTCCCGGGGCGCCGGCTGGTGCTGGCCTTCCAGCCGCACCGCTACACCCGCACGCGCGACTGCTTCGAGGACTTCGTGAAGGTCATCGGCACGGCCGATTCGGTCTTGCTGGGCGAGGTCTATGCCGCGGGCGAGGCGCCCATCGTGGCCGCCGACGGCCGCACGCTGGCGCGCGCGCTGCGCGTGGCCGGCAAGGTCGAGCCGGTGTTCGTGGACGACATCGTCGCCATGCCGCAGGCCATCCTGGACAACGCCCGCGCGGGCGACGTGGTGCTGTGCATGGGTGCAGGCTCCATCGGCGCGGTACCGGGCAAGGTGGTCGAACTCGGCACGCCGCCCGCACCCTCATCAACAACTTCAGAGCGCACTGCGCGCAAGGGGAGGGCCGCGTGAGCCTTCAGGATCCACAACTTTTCGGCAAGGTCGCCGTGCTGTTCGGCGGCAGTTCCGCCGAACGCGAGGTGTCGCTGATGTCCGGTGCCGGCGTGCTGCAGGCCCTGCGTTCGCGCGGCGTCGACGCGCATGCCTTCGACCCATCGGAGCGCGAGCTGACCGACCTGAAGCGCGAAGGCTTCGCGCGCTGCTTCGTCGCGCTGCATGGCCGCCATGGCGAAGACGGCACCGTGCAGGGCGCGCTCGAGCTACTCGGCATTCCCTACACCGGCTCGGGCGTGATGGCCTCGAGCGTGGCGATGGACAAGGTCATGACCAAGCGCATCTGGCAGGCCGACGGCCTGCCCACGCCCAAGTACGTGCGCCTGGCCTTCGACCAGCAAAGTCGCGAGCAGATCATGGTCGTGCCCGACGTGCTCGGCCTGCCGCTGATCGTGAAGCCGCCGCGCGAGGGCTCGTCCATCGGCGTGACCAAGGTCGAGGGTTACTCGCAGATGCAGGATGCCGTCGCGCTGTCGGCGAAGTTCGACGCCGACGTGCTGTGCGAGGAGTTCATCGACGGCGAGGAAGTCACCTGCGCCGTGCTCGGCCAGGGCCTGGACGCGCGCGCGCTGCCGGTGGTGCGCATCGCCGCGCCCGAAGGTGCCTACGACTACCAGAACAAGTACTTCACCGACGACGTGAAGTACCAGTGCCCGAGCGGCCTGCCCGAGGCCGAGGAACGCGAGATCCAGCGCATCACGCTGGCCGCGTACCACACGCTCGGCTGCCGCGGCTGGGGCCGCGCCGACGTGATGATCCGCGCCAGCGACCGCAAACCCTTCCTGCTCGAGATGAACACCTCGCCCGGCATGACCAGCCATTCGCTGGTGCCGATGTCGGCGCGCGCGGCGGGCATTCCCTACGAAGAGCTGTGCGTGCGTGTGCTCGCGTCCGCATCGCTGGATGCCAAGGGAGGCGCGAACTAAGCCATGGCCGACAGCATCCCCGCTCCCTTCGACGTCAAGCTGATGAACATCGTCGCGAACGTTGCGTTCGTGCTGGTGGCGCTCATGCTGCTGGCGGCGAGCGCGTGGTGGGTGCTGCGCCAGCCTTTCTTCCCGATCTCGGGCATCAAGGTGGACGGCGAGGTCACGCACAACAACGCGGTCACGCTGCGCGCCAACGTGGCGCCGCAGCTCAAGGGCAACTTCTTCACCATCGACCTGGCGCGTGCGCGCACCGCCTTCGAGACGGTGCCGTGGGTGCGCAGCGCGGTGGTGCGGCGCGAGTTCCCGAACAAGCTGCGCGTGACGCTGACCGAGCAGGTGCCGGTGGCGGTGTGGGGCGACGAGGCCGGCTCCAAGCTGATCAACGGCTTCGGCGACGTGTTCGAGGCCAACGTGGCCGAGGTCGACGCCGACCTGCCGCGCCTGGACGGTCCGATCGAGCAGGCCGGGCAGGTGCTGGGCATGTACCGCGTGCTCGCGCCGATGTTCGAGCCCTATGACTTCGACATCGCCGAGCTGCGGCTGTCCAGCCGCGGCAGCTGGAAGGTGCTGCTGGACAGCGGGGCCGAGATCGAGCTCGGCCGCGGCCAGAGCGACGAGGTGTCGGCGCGCCTGCAGCGGTTCCTGAAGACCGTGACGCAGGTCGCGGGCCAGTACCGCCGCACGGTGGCCGACGTCGAACGCGCCGATCTGCGCCACAACGACGCGTATGCCCTGCGGCTGCGCGGCGTCACCACGGTCTCGCCCGAGGCCCCAAGAAAAATCAAGTAGCGAATACCGAGGACATCTACATGCCCAAAGAATACAAAGACCTGGTCGTAGGCCTGGACATCGGAACCGCCAAGGTGATGGTGGTCGTGGCCGAGGTGCTGCAAGGCGGCGAGCTCAAGCTGGCCGGCCTGGGCATCGCGCCCAGCAACGGCCTCAAGCGCGGCGTCGTGGTGAACATCGACGCCACCGTGCAGAGCATCCAGCAGGCGCTGAAAGAAGCCGAGCTGATGGCCGACTGCAAGATCAGCCGCGTCTACACCGGCATCACCGGCAGCCACATCCGCGGCATCAATTCGAGCGGCATGGTGGCGGTGAAGGACAAGGAAGTCACGCCCGCCGACGTGGCCCGCGTGGTCGAGACGGCGCGCGCCATCAACATCTCGAGCGACCAGCGCCTGTTGCTGGTGGAGCCGCAGGAGTTCGTGATCGACGGCCAGGACGTGAAGGAGCCGATCGGCATGAGCGGCATGCGCCTGGAGGCCAAGGTGCACATCGTGACTGGCGCGCAGAGCGCGGCCGAGAACATCATCAAGTGCGTGCGCCGCTGCGGCCTGGAGGTCGACCAGCTGATGCTCAACCCGCTGGCCTCCAGCCAGGCGGTGCTCACCGAAGACGAGCGCGAACTGGGCGTGGTGCTGGTCGACATCGGCGCGGGCACCACCGACGTGGCGATCTTCACCAACGGCGCGATCCGCCACACGGCCGTGATCCCGATCGCGGGCGACCTCATCACGAGCGACATCGCGATGGCCCTGCGCACGCCCACCAAGGACGCGGAGGACATCAAGGTCGAGCACGGCTACGCCAAGCAGCTGCTGGCCGACCCTGAATCGCAGGTCGAAGTCCCCGGCCTTGGCGATCGCGGCCCGCGCATGTTGAGCAAGCAGGCGCTTGCCGGCGTGATCGAGCCGCGCATCGAAGAAATCTTCTCGCTGGTGCAGCAGGTGGTGCGCGAGTCGGGCTACGAGGAAGTGCTGTCGTCGGGCGTGGTGCTCACGGGCGGCAGCGCCGTCATGCCCGGCATGGTCGAGCTCGGTGAAGACATCTTCCTCAAGCCCGTGCGTCGCGGCATTCCGAAGTACTCGAGCGCGCTCTCGGACATGGTGGCGCAGCCGCGCGCGGCCACCGTGATGGGCCTGCTTGAAGAAGCACGTTTTGCACGCATGCGTGGCTTCAAGGTCGCACAGAAGAACGGGTCCGTAAAGACTGCGTTCGGACGTTTCAAGGACTTCATCGTGGGGAACTTCTGACCATGAACCACTCCCCACTCTGGCTCGCACGCGCGGGCCCTCCGCTGCATTTCAACGAGCGATGGCGACGCACCGGTCCACCATCGCGACGGCGATCCCGTTGATCACGTCACGGCAAAAGAAATATTCATAGACACATAACGGCAACTGCAATATTCAAGGAGTTAGAAATGACCATCGAAATGATCGAAGTCGAAGAATTCAACCAGGGCACGCAGATCAAGGTGATCGGTGTCGGCGGCGGCGGTGGCAATGCGGTCGCCCACATGATGGAGCGTGGTGTGCAAGGCGTGCAGTTCGTTTGCGCCAACACCGACGCGCAAGCCCTGCAACGCAGCAACGCGCACAAGAACATCCAGCTGGGCATCAGCGGCCTGGGCGCCGGCAGCAAGCCCGAGAAGGGCCGTGACGCGGCCGAAGCCGCGGTGGACGACATCCGCGCCGCCATCGACGGCGCGCACATGCTGTTCATCACGGCCGGCATGGGCGGCGGCACCGGCACTGGCGCGGCACCCGTGATCGCGCGCGTGGCCAAGGAAATGGGCATCCTGACGGTGGGCGTGGTGACCAAGCCCTTCGACTGGGAAGGCGGCCGCCGCATGACCAACGCCGACGCCGGCCTGGCCGAGCTCGAAGCCAACGTCGACTCGCTGATCGTGGTGCTCAACGAGAAGCTGCTGGACGTGCTCGGTGAAGACATCACGCAAGACGAAGCCTTCGCGCACGCCAACGACGTGCTGAAGAATGCCGTGGGCGGCATCTCGGAAATCATCAACGAGTACGGCGGCGTGAACGTCGACTTCGAAGACGTGCGCACCGTGATGGGCGAACCCGGCAAGGCCATGATGGGCACGGCCGCGGCCGCAGGCCCTGACCGCGCGCGCATCGCCGCCGAACAGGCCGTGGCCTGCCCGCTGCTCGAAGGCATCGACCTCTCGGGCGCCAAGGGCGTGCTGGTGCTGGTGACGGCATCGAAGGGTTCGCTGAAGCTGAACGAGTCGAAGCTCGCGATGAACACCATCCGCGCCTACGCCTCGCCGGACGCGCACGTGATCTACGGCGCCGCCTACGATGAAAGCCTGGGCGACCAGATGCGCGTCACGGTGGTGGCCACGGGCCTGTCGCGTGCCGACGCACGCCGCCAGGCCCCGACGCTCGAAGTGATCCGCACCGGCACCGACAACATCCCGTTCACCGTGCCGACGCTCGGCGGCGTGGGCCACGCGGGTGGTGGTTCGGGCAGCCAGCCCAACTACGACGGCATGGCCGTGCCCAGCGTGTGGCGCACCAACCGCACGATGGCCGCCGCCAAGGTCGACGCGCTGTCGTCGGGTGGCATGGACGACTTCGAGATCCCCGCATTCCTGCGCCGTCAAGCAGACTGACCGCAGGCCACCGAACGCAGAGGGCACGAGGGTTCGCAAGGGGACGGGGAAGACCTGAAAGGGACTGACCCCCGGCTCTAGGCGCTGCGTCCACCTCGTGCCCCTTGCGTCCACCGCCGGGGGCTCCCCGGCTTTTTTGTTCTTTCTTATCTGACCGGTCCATGTCTATCGCGGCCATAGCGAAGGGAATAGGGCGTCACGGTCGCCGCCCGCCTAAAATCTCGGGCGTGCTGCAACAACGAACCCTCAAGTCGATCAGCCGCGCCGTGGGCGTGGGGCTTCACAGCGGCCAACGCGTGGAGCTGACCCTGCGACCGGCCCCCGCCGACACGGGCATCGTGTTCCGCCGCGTCGACCTGCCCGAGCCGGTCGAGATCCGCATGACCGCCGAATCGGTCACCGACACGCGCCTGGCGTCCACCGTCTCCACGGGCGGCGCCAAGGTGCAGACCGTCGAACACATCATGTCCGCCTGCGCGGGCCTGGGCATCGACAACCTCTACATCGACATCACGGCCGACGAAGTGCCGATCCTCGACGGGTCGGCTTCGTCCTTCGTGTTCCTGCTGCAAAGCGCGGGCATCGAGCTGCAGAAGGCGCCGCGCCGCTTCATCCGCGTGCTGCGCAAGGTCGAGGTGCGCGAAGGCGAGGGCGCCAACGAGAAGTGGGCGAGCCTGGAGCCGTACCACGGCTTCAAGCTGAGCTTCGAGATCGACTTCGACCACCGCGTCGTCAACTCCACCGGCCAGCGCGTGGAGTTCGACCTGGGCACCGACTCGTACAGCCGCGACATCGCGCGCGCACGCACCTTCGGCTTCACGAAAGAAGTCGAGTACATGCGCAGCAAGGGCCTGGCGCTCGGCGGTGGCCTGGACAACGCCATCGTCATGGACGACACCAAGGTGCTCAATGCCGGCGGCCTGCGCTACGACGACGAGTTCGTGAAGCACAAGATCCTCGACGCCATGGGCGACCTGTACATCATCGGCAAGCCGCTGCTGGCCGCGTACACCGCGTTCCGCTCGGGCCATGCGCTCAACAACAAGCTGCTGCGCGAGCTGCTCTCGCACAGCGACGCCTACGAGGTCGTGACCTTCGAGGACGAGAAGCGCGCACCGCGCGGCTTCGGCGAAGTGGCGCGGGCCTGGTAAGCCCGGCGCACGCCTTTTCTTTCCGATGCTTCTCTTTCGCTGGGCCATCCTGCTGCTTCTGCTGGTGGCGGGCGTGTCCTTCGCGTTCTATGCGGGCACGGGGCAGGTCAAGTACCGCCGCTTCGGCTGGATCGTGTTCAAGTGGACGGTGCTGGCGGCGCTCGGCTTCTTCGCCGTTCTCATCGCCGAGCGCGTCGCGTAGCGCGAGCCGCTCAATCGACCAGGGCCTGCAGCGCCTGCACCTGCTGCGCGAGCAGCGGCCCCTTGCGGTGCGCGGGCACCAGCAGCATCAGCGTGTCTCCCAGCGCCTTCGGCCGCCCCCAGGGCGCGTGCAGCCGGCCTTTCTCGAGCAACGGCGCCACCAGCCGCTCGCGCCCCATCAGCACCCCTTCGCCGTCGAGCGCGGCCTGCAGCGCGAGGCTGTAGAGCGAGAAATCCGGGCCGGCAGCCAGCGCATCGGCTTCGGTCGAGGTGGTGCCGGGGCGCACGGCCTGCAGCCAGCGAGACCAGTCGTCGCGCCACACCGTGTCGTGCAGGCCGCCGCAGCGCGCGAGCACGTCGACGAGGTCGTCGAGCGGGCGCGGGCGTGCGCTCTCCAGTGATGCGCGCACGCGCGGGCTGCACACGGGCACGAGGCGGTCGCGTGCGAGCGGGATGCCCGTGGCGCCGACGGCGGCTTCGGCGCCGCGCGCGTAGAACAGCCCGAGGTCGAAGGGCTCGCGCCGGAAATTCGGTGGCTGCTCCAGCGCCGTCACCGACACCTGCACGCCGGGCAGCGCGGCCTTCAGCCGCGAGAGCCGCGGCGACAGCCACAGCTGCGCCATGGCCGGCAGGGCCGCCACCTGCAGCGTGCTGCGGCGCGCGGCGGTCTGGGTTTCCTGGCGCAGCGCCTGCACCGCGAGGCCGAGCTGGTCGACCGCTGCACTGAGCGCAGGCAGCGCGCGCCGGCCGTGCGCGCTGAGCCGGATGCCCTGGCTGTGCCGCTCGAACAGTGCACCGCCGGCCCAGGTCTCGAGCGCCTTGATCTGCTGCGCGACGGCGGCGGGCGTCACGAACAGCTCTTCGGCCGCGCGCGCGAAGCTGCCGTGGCGCGCCGCGGCCTCGAAGGCGCGCACGGCCGTGTGCGGCGGCAGGCGAGGGCGGGG